>JAKITW010000001.1 GCA_021647905.1 Desulfobacterales bacterium
GCCGAAGTTGTTTCAAATTCCGCTTTTGCCGTCACGGCTGCGGCTCAGGGTCCGCTACACCGTTCGCTATAAGAAAACCCCTTTCCCGGTCCAACCTCAAACGTACGGGGTTTACCGAAACCTTACGGGAAGGGGGTTAGTAATAGTACCAGATAGTCTTGTAATCCCTGGGGTTTTCGCCGATGGCATGCAGCCGTTTCAGGTAGTCGAGAATGGGCACGTCCTCGCTGGTGTGGGTTGAGGTTATCTTGGAGATGTTTTTCTCCCAGGGATGGAATTCGTAGAGCCGGGCGCCGTCCGGCAGGATCGAGATCAGGTCGCGGTGCTGGCTGGCGCGGAGATAACTCTTGCCCAGTCCGGGCACGTTGTAGACCGCCTCATCGGTGCGGGCCATGCCGGGCAGGAGCCGGGCCTCTTCCTTTTGTTCCTGGAGCAGCCTGGCAATGGGCACCCGGTATTCAACGGTCTCCTCCTTGCCCTTGGTGTTGAATGTATAATAGGGCTCGACCCCGATCAAGGCCAGCTTCCGGCGCAGGAAGGCCGCCTCGAACCGGCGGGAGACAAAAAAGGTGTAGACCAGCTGGTTGTAGACCGAGATGCCCCGGCGCTTGAGCCGCTGTACCGCGGTCACGGTATCCGGAGTGATCTCGTAGGGATGTTGGATGTGGGTGACAACCGCCACCTGTCTTTTGCCCGGGACCAGATAAGCGGCAAGCAGGTCGGCCAGGGAGTCGGTGATCCGCATCGGCATGGTGACCAGGGTGCGGGAGCCGATCCGGATCCGTTCCACCGACGGAATCGCGGCAAGCCCGTCCATGATCCGTCTGATATCCTTATCGGGCATGGCCAGGGGGTCGCCGCCGGTAAGGAGCACCTCGTGGATGGCCGGATGTTTTTTAATCCAGCGCAGGGCTTTTTTGATGGCCTCGTCCGAGGCCATGGCCCCGGGCTCCATGGCGTCGTTGATCTCCCAGTTACGCTGGCAGTAGACGCAGATCTGGGGACAGGTATTGAATGGCTTGAAGATACAGATGGCCGGGTAGCGGCGGGTGATGAGATCAGCGGGCGAGGTGTCGGCCTCACGCATGAAATCCAGACATTTGCCCTTGCGGCCCGGAAGCCCCATCTGCTCCACATAACTGGGCGGCGGAATCACCTGGGCCCGGATGGCCCGGTCCCGTCCGGCCTTAAGGGCGTCGTCCATCAGCGACAGGTAATGCGGGGTAATCCCGAACGGCAGCTTTTGCGCCCGGGCAGACTCGATCGCCTGTCGTTCGGAATCGGACAGCTTGAGCAGTTGGTTGATCAACTCCGGGTCGCGGAGCACGTTGTCGGCCTGCCACTGCCAGTTGTGCCAGTCTGTTTTGTCGGCCTTGAGCGTTTTCAGGATCCGGGCTCGCCGTTTTTCACGGCGCAGGACAGCCTTGTCCGCCAGGCCCGACTGAAATCTGGCCTTCTGCGCCTCGACCTCGATCGAGAGTTCGTCCAACTGGCGCGACCGTTCAATGGCCGCCTTTCTGCCCTTGAGCCGGGTCGGCACCAGGTGGAGATCCACCAGTTTGCGGCCCGGACCTCTGCCTTGGAGGCCCAGAAAGAGGTAGAGCAGTTCGGCATAGAATGCCGGGGTAAGATCCGGGCGCGGTTTGTCCCGGGCAATGTCGCGGATCGCCTCGGCCACCGAGAATCCGGCCCGGTCTTCCGAACGGCGGGCCAGGATCCGGTTCAGCACGTCGGCGCAGTCCCGCACCCGGATAATGGAGCCCTCGGAAAATGAGTCGTAGTCGTTAAAGGTAGCAAAGGCGACCCGGTGGGCATGCCGGGAAAGGGCCTGGCGGAGATCGTCGACATTTTCCGAGTTGCGGGCCAGGGCGAAAATTTCCCGGGCCTTTGATATAAGGTGTTCAGGAGTGTACATTGCCGGATTAAGCATACGTATAACCTTCTGTTGCACATGCCTGGGTAGGGGCGCCGCTGAGGACGGCAACCAAGCCCAGCCGCTGATTATAAACGACAGCGGTCGTAATTGATCGTTCAGGACCGTTGGTCCGGGAGGTTTGGGAAGGTTTTTCCCAAAAAAAACGCTTTTTTGGTCTGCAACAAAAAAATATACCGTATTTTGATGCAACTGACAACCCGGGTTGGATTGAGGCTGAGATCCAAAGGGGACTCCGGCGGCTCGGTTGCTTGCCGGTTGCTCCTTCAACGCGCCAGGGCATGACGTTTTTGTAAAGGGTTGCCTTGAATCGAGGAGAGCGGAAACAGCGGGTTGGGCCGCATCTCATTGGCGTGGATTTTACGAGTACCAGGCGGTCTCAAAACGGATCTCTTCTGGTAAGGCTTTGACATTCCTTTTGGGATGGATACAATGGCGATCAAGCCGGTGCGGGGGTTACTGGTCTTGACGATCATCATTCATGCCCCGTGATCAGTTACCAATGAAGAGGGGAGGGATATGAAAAGGCTGAGTCGGTATTTTCTGGAAGGGTTATTGGTGCTCGTGCCCCTGGTGGTTACCATCTATGTAATCACCGTGATTTTTCTGAAAATCGATCATCTGTTTAATTTTACCACCCCGGGACTGGGGGTGGCGGCCACCCTGCTGCTCATCACCCTGGTGGGTTTCGTGGCCTCCAATTTTCTGACCCGCAAGCTGGTGCGGTTGATTGAAACTCTCTTTACCCGGCTGCCCCTGATCAAGATGATCTATTCCTCGATCAAGGATCTGGTCAACGCCTTTGTCGGTGATAAAAAAAGCTTCAACCGGCCGGTCCTGGTTTCTCTCTCCGCGGACAATGGAATTCAGGCCGTCGGCTTCATCACCCGGGATAATCTGGAGCATATCGGCATCAGCGGCAGGATGGCGGTCTATTTCCCCCAGTCCTACAATTTTGCCGGCAACCTGGTGGTGGTTCCCAACGAACGGGTCTTTCCCCTGGACGCCGACCCGGGTGATGTGATGTCGTTCGTGGTCTCCGGCGGCATTTCAGAAGCCGGAAATAAGAGGACGATAAAAACAGTGGACAGTGGGAGAAAAAAACAGTGCTGAGTGCCGGACAATGGTAACCACTCACAGGATTACCGGGTTTGCCCGGCAACCGGCAAACAAAAAAAGGAGTCAGCCCGGATGAGTTGACTCCTTTTGTCGTTTCTGGTGACCCCTACGGGACTCGAACCCGTGCTACCGGCGTGAGAGGCCGGCGTCCTAGACCGCTAGACGAAGGGGCCGTAATGAAGGAACACTTTATATATGATGCGCTGTTTTTTGTCAAACTTAAAAAAGGCTTATGCCACGTGCACGTTCTGCCTGCGGATAAAGTTCCGGCCCGCCTCTTCGGCCGCGGCCAGAAACCGCCCCGCCTTTTTGGCCTCCCCGCGCCGGTCAAGGCCCCGGACCAGCAGTTGGTTGTCATAGCGCATGTCCATGGCGTCAAAGGCGTATTTCATGCACCGCACCGCGCCTTCGAAGACCCGCTCCCCCCTGGTGGCGGCAACCGAGAGAAAAAAACCCCGCCGTTCCGGGTCCTGCCGCCACGCCCCTTTTTCCTTGGCCAGCCGTTTCCGGTTCCACAGGGCCTGGGTCCGGTCGACAAAGGCCTTGGCCTGGGCGGTGATTCCGTAGAAGAAGATGGGCGAGGCCAGGATAATCAGCCGGGTGTTGATTATTTTTTTATAGAGCGGGGTCATGTCGTCCTTGATCACGCATTCGCCGGTCTTGTCGCAGTCGCCGCAACTGGTGCAGGCTGAGATGTCAAGATCGCAGAGCCGGATGATCTCCGGCCGGCCGCCGGCCGCTTCCACGCCCTTGAGCATCGCCTTGAGCAGAACTTCCGAGTTGCCGCCCTTCCGGGGACTGCCGAGAAATGCGAGCACATCCATAAGGTGTCTCCTTACCAGGGCTCCTGGTCGGGTGTGTTGGAACCGGTTGGCTGGTCGGTGTTACCTGTCTTATCCGGCAACCGGTTGTAGAACCCGGTATCGTCCTGCAGGCGCGCGGAGAGTTGGTTGTTCAAGAAGCGGGGAGCACAGCGCCAGCGCCAGTTGTTCTTCATGGTGCTCGGGGTGTTCATCCGGCAGTCGCTGCCGAATCCGAGCAGGTCCTGGAGCGGGATGATCGCCAGGTCGGCCACCGAGGCCAGGGCGATGCGGACCATGTCCCGGGCAATGTCATTGCCGTTGCTGTTGGCGTAGCGCCTGAGCGCGGCCCCGGCCCTGGCCGAGCATTTATCGCCCAGATACCAGCCCAGCGAGGTGTCGTTGTCATGGGTGCCGGTATAGACCACGCAGTTACCGGTCTTATAGTTATGGGGCAGATAGGGATTGCTCATGTCCGAGTCAAAGGCGAACTGGAGGATTTTCATCCCAGGCAGGCCGAGTGCGTCGCGCAGTTCTTCCACCTCCGGGGTGATGACCCCCAGGTCCTCGGCAATGATCGACATTTTTTTTAAATCCAGGGCCTCAAAAAAAGCAAGTCCCGGGCCTGGCACCCAGCGTCCCTTGATCGCGGTCTTTTCAGCGGCCGGGATCTCCCAATAGGACTCAAGGCCCCGGAAATGGTCGATCCGGACCATATCCATCCCGGAGAAGATATGGTTGAACCGTTCCTGCCACCAGTTGACCAGTGCATGGTTGATCCGGCCCTGGTCGTCATGCCAGCAGTAGACCGGGTTGCCCCAGCGCTGGCCGGTGGAGCTGAAATAATCGGGCGGCACCCCGGCAACGTGGGTGGGGGTCAGGGTCTGGCGGTCAAGTTTATAGAACTCCTGGTGGGTCCAGACGTCAACGCTGTCCAGGGCCGTGTAGATGGGAATATCGCCGATCAGGGTTATTTTTTTCTCCTGGGCCGCCCGGCGCAGCGACTGCCACTGGCGGTTAAAAACAAATTGTTCGAATTGATAGTAGAGGATCCGCTCGGCCAGCCGGTCCCGGGCCCGGTCAAGGGCCTCCGGTCTCCGGCGGGCCTCCGGCCCGGGCCACCGGTACCAGGGGGCGAAGTTGTTTTCTTCCCGCAGGCTCATGAACAGGGCATAATCGGCCAGCCAGGTCCGGGATTGGCGGAAGTCAACAAAGGCCGGGTCCGGATCAATGCGGAAGGCGGCAAAGGCCCGGCCAAGGAGTTTGGTCTTAAGGGCGATCACCCTGGGAAAATCCACCAGGTATTCGGAAAACTCCGGGACGGCGAGGTCGGTCTTGTCGAGCAGACCGGAGACAACGAGCCCCTGCGGGTCGATCAGCAGCGGGTTGCCGGCAAAGGCCGACAGGCTCATGTAGGGCGAGTTGTCGAATATCGGACTGGTGGGGGTGATGGGCAGAAACTGCCAGTATTGCTGACCGCCCGCCTGGAGGAAATCCAGGAACCAATGGGCCTGTTTCCCCAAAGAGCCGATGCCGTAGGGATCGGGCAGGGAGGTGAAATGGAAAAGGATGCCGCTGCCGCGTTGCATATTTCAGGGATCAGAAGTCAGAGGTCAGAGGTCAGAGGTCAGATACTACACCAGTATAACTTGCGTGCCGTCCCCTGTCACCTGTCTTCCGCTTGCCGGCCCGGGTCCGGCCGGGCTGGTTGCTAACGGCAATTTTTTGTTTGTTTTTCTGCCGGGATTGGATATAATCAAACATTTTACGTCTGCCGCTGTTGTTGCGGACCGGGCAGGGCTTACCCTTCCTGCCGCCAGTTGCGCACAATCTTTTTTTTCGGGTAATCTCCTGGGCGCCTATAAAGCGGAAATGCGAGCCAGATTCGCCATAGATATTCAAACCCTCCATACGCGCCTGAACACCAGGCCCTCAATTTCCATGGTCTTATTCTCTGCCAATGGTTCTTCGGCAGGCAACGCCTTGGACTCCACTGGGCCGGTCCGGACCACTGCCGCCCGCAATATGATTAAAGGAGCGACCTTTCGTGCTAGCTAATATTAAGGCGAAATTATTAGATGCTGGAAAGGATGAGGGATGTATTTCCTTTGCCCTGCTCAATGAACTGCTGCCCGACGACATTAAGGCACCCAACGCCATTGAGGAGATCTTTGATTTTCTTGGCAAGAACAATATCGAGATCGTTTGCGAGGAAAAATCCGGCCAGCGGCGAACCCTGAGCGGCGAGAAATGGGAGGATTTTCAGCGGCATGCGGCCGAGGACCTGGCCGCGGGCAAGGATTCCGCCGCTGGGATCGTTTCCATGGCCGCTGGCGAGGAACACGAGCAGGAAGAGACCACCACCACCTATCTCCGGGAGATGGGGCGGTTCGATCTGCTGACCCCGGAGGAGGAGGCCAAGTACAGCCGCACCATCCGTGAGGGGTTTGATGCGATCATCGCGGCGATCCAGGAAGACAAAACCGGGGTCCCTGAGATGGAGGCGCTCAAGGAACGGATCGAACTCTGGAAGAAACGGGATCCCTCGTTAAAGCCCAAGAAGCAGCAGCTCAACTACATGAAAGGGCATGTGGCCAAGGCGGTGCAGGCCCACCCCGGGATCGGCCTCCTGGAGATTCAGGCCCGGGTCGAGGCCTATGTCCGCTCCATCGAGGCGGCCAAGGACGAGATGATCCGGGCCAACCTGCGGCTGGTGGTCAGTATTGCCAAGCGGTACATGCACCAGGGGCTGACCCTGGCCGACCTGATCCAGGAAGGCAACCTGGGCCTGATGCGGGCCGTGTTCCGTTTCGACTACACCAAGGGCAACAAGTTTTCCACCTATGCCAGCTGGTGGATCCGCCAGGCGATCACCCGGGCGATCCTGGACAAGACCAGGACCATCCGGCTGCCGGTCCATTTTCTCGAACTGCGCAGCCAGTTCTTCAAGGCCTTTTATTCCCTGCTCAAGGAACTGGGCCGGGAGCCCACCCCGGTGGAGATCTCCAAAAACACCGATCTGCCGATGAGCAAGATCCTGGCGATCCTCGAGGCATCCCGGGAGCCGATTTCCCTGGAGACCCCGATTGGCGACGACGACAGCACCCTGGGTGATTTTCTCGAGAACCAGGAGTCGATATCACCCTACGACGCGGTGCAGAACCGGGAGCTTTCCGGCCGGGTCAAGAACATCCTGCACACCCTGAGCAAGCGGGAGGAGAAGATCATCCGTCTCCGTTTCGGGATCGGCGAAAAGGCCGAGTATACCCTGGAGGAGATCGGCAAGCGGTTCAACGTCTCCAGGGAGCGGATCCGCCAGATCGAGAAAAAGGCGCTCAACCGGCTCCGGCACTCCAGCCGGCGGGATAAGTTGAAGCATTTCCTGGACTGACCGGCAGGGCCGGCCGCACAGGAACAACGAAACAGGTCACTCCGGCATGGCAAGGACAGCACGTTCGCGGCGACCGCCATATCCATAATAAAAAACCCTGTCCGAATAATAATGAACTCGCCGCGCGGCCTGCCGCGGGACATGTTTATCCAACCCGGGAAAGAAAAAAAATGGATTCACAGATTGTCAAGGCCGGCCTGGGGGATATCCTTGAAAAGGTGCGGTCCGGCGAGCGGCTCAGCCTTGATGACGGCGGCCGGCTCTACCGATCCCCTGACATCCTGGCAGTTGGCTACCTGGCCAATATCGTCCGCGAACGTTTCAACGGCGACCAGACCTTTTTTATCTATAACCAGCACATCAATTACTCAAATATCTGCACCAACCTCTGCAAGTTCTGCGCATTCGGCAAGGACAAGGACTCGCCGCTGGCCTATGAGATGAGCGTTGACCAGGTGGCGGCCAAGGTGCGGGAACGGCTGGCCGAGCCGATCAATGAGATCCACATGGTCGGCGGCATCCATCCCGATCTGCCCTACAGCTATTACCTTGACCTGTTAAAGGCGATCAAGGAGGCGCGGCCCGATGTTCATATCCAGGCCTTTACCTGTGTGGAGATCGCCCATCTGGCCGAGCTTGCCGGCAAGCCGGTCACCGAGACCCTGATCGAGTTGCAGGCGGCGGGCCTGGGTTCGATCCCCGGCGGCGGTGCCGAGGTGTTCAGCAAGCGGATCCGGGAGAAGACCTGCGAACGGAAGCTCTCTGGCAAGGGCTGGCTCGAGGTGGCCAAGACCGCGCACCGGGTCGGGCTGCATACCAACGCCACCATGCTCTACGGCCATATCGAGACCATTGAGGAGCGGCTGGAGCATCTGGATATGCTTCGCCGGGCCCAGGACGAGACCAGCGGCTTCCTGGCCTTCATCCCGCTGGCCTTTCATCCCAAGAATACCGGGATGTCCGACTGTGCCAAGACCTCGGGGATCCTTGATCTCAAGAATCTGGCCGTGGCCCGTTGCATGCTCGACAACTTCCCCCATATCAAGGCCTACTGGGTGATGATCGGGCCGAAGCTGGCCCAGGTGGCCCTCTCTTTTGGCGCCGACGACATGGATGGCACGGTCAAGGAGGAGGTCATCACCCATATGGCCGGCGCCGAGACCGACCAGGCGATCGGCAGCGAGCAGCTGATCCGGCTGATCAAGGAGGCGGGCCGGGTCCCGGTGGAGCGGGACACCCTGTACAAGGTGCTGGCAAGGTATTGAGTCAGGGGACAGATGACAGAGGACAGAGGACAGAGGACAGTGAAAAAAACAGTGCTGAGTAACGAGCAATGAGTTGGAGCCAGATAACAGATGATGGTGGAAAAAGTTGATAGTTATTTGTTAATGGTAACAACATGTTATAATCTTTCTCAGCACTCAGCACTCAGCACTCAGCACTCAGCACTCAGCACTCAGCACCCCTTTATTTTATGAATAGTGTCCGGATGTTGGATATAGGCTGGAATGGATTCAATGGAAACGATTCGGGAAAAAGTATTACAGGGTGAGCGGATCTCCCCGCAAGAGGCCCTGGTCCTGGCGGACAAGGGCGATCTTTATGATCTCGGCTTTCTGGCCGATGCGGTCCGTAAGCGGCTCCACCCCGAGCCGATGGTCACCTATGTAATTGACCGCAACATCAATTACACTGATATCTGCATTTCAGCCTGTAAGTTCTGCGCCTTTTACAAGGCCCCGGAGGATGGGACCGGCACGGTTCTTTCCTTTGCCGAACTGGGCGAGAAGATCAAGGAGACCAGGGAGCTGGGCGGCACCCAGATCCTGCTCCAGGGCGGGCTCCACCCGGACAAGCCCCTGGAGTTCTACGAGGAGATGCTTCGCCATATCAAGGGTGAGCACCGGATCCACATACACGGCTTTTCGCCGCCGGAGATCTGTCATTTCGCCAACCTGTCCGGGCTTTCGGTCGGCGAGGTGCTGGTGCGGCTGCAGGCCGCCGGGCTCGATTCCATGCCCGGCGGCGGCGCCGAGATCCTTTCCGACCGGGTGCGCAGCGCGGCAGCGCCCCGCAAGTGCACTGCCGATCAGTGGATCGGGGTGATGGAGGAGGCGCACCTGCTGGGGATGCGGACCACGGCCACCATGATGTTCGGCCATATCGAGACCATTGAGGAACGGCTGGAGCACCTGGTCCGGCTGCGCGACCTGCAGGACCGGACCAACGGCTTTACCGCCTTTATCCCCTGGCCGTTCCAGCCCGACAATACCGCCTATGCCGATATTGACAAGGCCACTGCCTTCAGTTACCTGCGGACCCTGGCCTGGTCGCGGATCTTTCTTGACAACTTTCCCAATATCCAGGCCTCCTGGGTAACCCAGGGACCGAAGATCGCCCAGCTCTCTCTTTTTTTCGGGGCCAATGATTTCGGCAGCACCATGATTGAGGAGAACGTGGTGGCCGCGGCCGGGGTCAGCTTCCGTTTGTCCGAGGCCGAGATCCGGGACCTGGTCAAAGAGGCGGGATTCGAGCCCAGACAGCGGACCATGGATTATACCCTGGTGGAACACTGAAGGGCCTGCCCCATGAGTTATCGATGATCTCCCCCGGCCATGATTTTTCGAGTTCCGTTACGACCCGTCTTCATCGGGCCCCGTGGCTGGTCACCGCCTTGGCGGAGAGCAGTGAGCCGGCGGTGGTCAATGACGGCGCGGTCCTGGTCGCGGGCCGGATTATCAGGGGGGTGGGCCGGTTTGCCGACCTGGCCAGGGAGTATCCCTTAACTGTAGTGGTCGACCATGAACAGGCCATCCTGGTCCCGGCCCTGATCAACTGTCATGCCCATCTTGAGCTATCCTGTCTCGCCGGCCTGGGCCGTTGGCCGGTGCAACCGGGGAGCAGCTTTCCCGACTGGATCCGTGAACTGATCGATCTGCGCCGGCAGACGGCGGCGCGGTTGGGCGACTCCCTGGCCGCCACCGTTGCCGCTGCCGCCACCCGGGCGCTTGCCGGATTGCGGAAGAGCGGGGTCGGGCTGGTGGTCGATATCGGCAACATGCAGGCTGGCAATGAACCAGGGCAGGGCCTGCCGGTGGAGGTCATGTTTCTGCTCGAATTGCTGGGGATCAGCCGGGAAGGGGAACAGGCGGCCCTGCAACGATTGGCCGGCCGGGATGCCCGGCCGGCCACCGGTGTGCCGGACGCACTGGGACCTGATCTGGCGGTCACCGGACATTCCCCCTATGCAACCGGGCCGAAGCTGCTTCAAGAGCTTAAGGCCCGGGCCGCGGTCCGGAACGGGCTTTTTTCCCTGCATGTGGCTGAATCCATTGCTGAGGAGGAATTTCTGCGTTCCGGCACCGGTCCGATGCATGATTTTCTCATTGAGCGGTCCGGCGGGTATGGCTCATTCACCGTACCCGGGGTCGGCGCGGTGGCCTACCTGGATCGACTGGGGCTCCTGGACCGGGATACCCTCTGCGTACATGCGGTACAGGTAAGCGATGCGGATATCGACATCCTGGCGGCCCGGGGGGCCGGGGTCTGCCTCTGTCCGGGGAGCAACCGGCAGTTGGCAGTGGGCAAGGCCCCGGTGCCGGCCCTGCTTGACGCCGGGATCCGGCCGGTCCTGGGCACGGACAGCCTGGCCAGCAATCCGCGGCTGAACCTCTGGCAGGAAATGCGCCTGCTCCGGCAGGACCATCCCGGGGTGGAGCCGGCGGCAATATTTGCCATGGCCACCAATAACGGGGCCGCGGCCCTGGGTCTGGCCGGCCAATGGGGTAGATTGGCCCCGGGGCGCACGGCCCGGTTTCTTGCCGTGGCCAATGACCGGGTGACCGCCGTTGATCAGGTCTGTGATTATCTGACCGCAACCGGGGCGTCGCTTCAATGCACATGGATCGAGGAATAGCAGGAAATATGGAGCAACAAACCCGGGCCCGGATCGGGATGGTCAACTTTATCAATACCGCGCCCTTGTACGAGGTGTGGCAGCGGACGGTCCGGCAGCCGGCCTGGCGGGTGATCGAGGCCCCGCCCAGTGTCCTGTGCCGGATGCTGTATGACAACGAACTTGATATCGGCCTGGTCTCTTCCCATGAATATGGAATCCATGCCGCCCGCTACCGGGTGCTGGCCGATCTCTCAATCAGTTCCTCGGGCCGGGTGGGCAGTGTTTTTTTGTTTGCCGAGTGCGAGCCGGCCGAGTTGGACGGCCGGTTGGTCCTGTTGAGCAGCCAGTCCCAGACCTCGGCCAGCCTGGTCAAGATCGTGCTGGAGGAGTTTTACCGGGTGACACCGGTCTATGATACCGGCGACGTGGTGGCCCGTTCCTCCGGCCCAACGATCCCGGCCGCGGTGCTGGCCATTGGCGACGATGCCCTGCTGTTACGCGATTCAGGCCGGTATCCGGTCCAGCTCGACCTGGGCGAGGTGTGGCGGCAACAGACCGGGCTGCCATTTGTCTTTGCCCTCTGGGTGGTGCGGGAGGATTTCTGTGACCGCTATCCGGACGAGGTACGCGCGATCCATGGGGAACTGCGCCGCTGTGTGGCCCAGGGCCGGGAACAACTGGCCGAGATCAGCCGTTTGGTGGCGCCGCGGATTCCCATGGATCCGGAGGATTGCCACAACTACCTGAAAGGGATTGAATACGATCTGGGTCTGCGCAAGCAGGAGGCGCTCAGCCATTATTTCGGGTATCTTATCAAGCGCAACGAGGCTGGCCCCGGGGCATTACCACTGAAGATTTTTGGCTGAGGCAAGGGTTTTTTCATTTGAGAACCCATGACCCGGAACCATGGTTATGAAAGCCGTCCCGCCTGTGCATGAGGTTTAAGGCGGGCAAGTGGAAAAATATAAAAAATATGCAGACAGCGGAACAAGCCAAGAAAAAATTCGTGAAACAGAAATTTGCCGCGATCAGCCCGAAGTATGATCTGCTTAATTCGGTTCTGAGCATGCAGATCGATCGCTACTGGCGCTGGCTGACCACCCGGCAGCTCAAGGAGTTTCCTCACGGGGCGGTACTCGACCTCTGCGCCGGCACCCTGCCGCTTTCCCTGGAACTCACCCGGCAGGCGCCCGGTCGCCGGGTGCTGGCGGTTGATTTCTGCGAGGAGATGCTGCGGAGCGGCATTAACAGCATGCCCGCGGCCGCCAGGCGGGACGGCCGGGAACAACGGATCATGCCGGTCTGCGGCGACGGCGAGGAGATCCCCGTTGCCGGCGAAAGCGTCTGGGGAGTGACCGTGGCCTTTGGCGTTCGCAACCTGGCCCGGGTCCCCCAGGGGCTCAAGGAGATGTGGCGGGTGCTGCGGCCGGGCGGCAAGCTGTTGATTCTCGAATTCTCCCGGCCCCGCAATCCAGTGGTCAAGCCGGTCTATAACTTTTATCTGAACAATATCCTGCCCCGGGTGGCCGGGCTGGTATCCGGCGACAAGGAGGCCTATGAGTACCTGGCCAGTTCCATTGCCGAGTTCTACGAGCCCGAGGAATTGCTGGCCATGATGGACCGGGCCGGGTTTAGCGTCACCTATTGCCGGCCCCTGACCATGGGGATCGTCACTCTCTACGTGGGGGTCAAATGAGCGGGTTGGAAAAAAAAATAATCCTGGCCATAACCGGTGCCAGCGGCTCCCTGTATGCGCGGGAGTTTGCCCGGCTGATGCAGGAGGGGCTCGGGGTGGAGGTGCACGGGATCGTCTCCGATGCCGGCCGCAAGGTAATGGACCTGGAGCTTGGCTGCTCCCCCGAGGATCTGGGCGATGCGGTCACGGCCTGGTATCCGGTTGATAATTTTGCCGCGGCCATGGCCAGCGGCTCCAGCCGGTTCGACGCCATGGTGGTGCTGCCCTGTTCCATGGGCACCCTGGCGGCCATTGCCAGCGGCATCTCCGCCAATCTGATCCACCGGGCCGCGGACGTGATGCTCAAGGAGCGGCGGCCCCTGCTGCTGGCGGTTCGGGAGACCCCGTTCAACCGTACCCATATCAGGAACATGCTGGCAGCCCACGAGGCCGGCGCTGTGATCTGCCCGCCCATGCCCGCCTTTTACCATCACCCGCGGGACCTGACCGAGATGGCCCGTTTCTTTGCCGGCCGGCTCGGGGACCTCCTCGGTCTGGAGGTCCCGCTCAATAACCGCTGGAAAGGGGCATGACAGAAGACAGAGGACAGAGGACGGAAGACAGAAGACGGAAGACAGAGGGCAGAGGACAAAAGAATGAGTGCTGAATTCAAAAAATATCCCTTTCACCGGAACCCGGTTACCGATGTTGCGTAAGATTGCCATCCTGTTGGAAATGATCAAGTTCGAACACACGGTGTTCGCCATGCCCTTTGCCCTGATGGGCGCCTTTCTCGCGGCCGGCGGGGTGCCCTCTGGTGCGGTCTTCGGCTGGGTGGTGCTGGCAATGATCGGGGCCCGGACCGCGGCCATGGGCTTCAACCGGATCGTTGACCGGGACATCGATAAAAAGAATCCCCGCACCGCGGACCGGGCCCTGCCCGCGGCAACGGTCTCGCCAGGGGAATCCTGGGCCATGGTCATCCTGGCCGGGGCCTTGTTTTTCCTTGCCTGTTACAACCTCAACCGGCTGACCCTGATCATCGCGCCCTTTGCCCTGGGGCTGACCTTTTTCTATTCCCTGACCAAGCGGTTTACCTGGCTCTGTCATCTGGTCCTGGGCCTGGCCCTGGCCTTTGCCCCCCTGGGCGGCTGGGTGGCGGTCAAGGGCAGCCTGGTTGGTTATCCCTTTGTGCTTTCAGCCGGGGTGGTCTTCTGGGTTGCCGGGTTTGACGCGGTCTATGCCTGTCTTGACGCTGACTTCGACCGGACCGCCGGGCTTTTTTCACTACCGGCCCGTTTCGGGCGCCGGGCCGCCTTTCGGCTGGCGGTGCTGGCCCATGTCCTGGCCTTTGCCCTGTTCATTGCCACCGGGGTCCTGACCGGCCTGAATTTTTACTACTACATCGGTATTCTCTTTACCGGCACGGCGCTTTTCTACCAGCATATGGTGGTCAACCCCAGGGACCTGTCCCGGATCCAACTCTCCTTTTTCACCTTGAACGGACTGATCAGCCTTACCCTGTTCGTGGCCACCTGGCTGGCCCTGGTCATCTGAGTTCCGCCGGTATTATGACCATGGACCTGAACCAGGAGAAAGTCGGCAAAAAGAAAAAGAACTGGTTGCCCCAGGTGCTGCGCTTTGTGGTCAGCTTCGGCGCCATCGGCCTGGTTTTTTATCTGTTCCGGGCACAGCTGCCGGCAGTGTTCAACCATCTCGCTACCGTGGAGCCGCGGTTTTTCTGCATGGCCGTGGCGACCTATCTGGGCGGCCTTGTCTCCACCGCGTTTCGCCTCCAACTGGTGTTCAAGGCCCAGGACACCCGGATATCCCTGGGCAATGCCTATTATGTGAACATCATTGCCCTGTTTTTCAATAATGTGCTTCCCTCCTCCCTGGGCGGCGAGATGGTCAAGGCCTATTATCTCTATCGCAACACCAATCGCAGCCTGGTCGCCTTCAGCGCGGTCCTGGTCGACCGGCTGTTCGGCCTGGCCACCCTGGCGTTGATCGGCGCGGCCGCGGTGCTGTTCTTTGACAGAAGCCTGGTGCCGCCCCGGATTCTGGGCAGCCTGGGGGTGATCATCGTTGTTACCTGTGTGGCCGCGTTCATCCTTTTCAACCAGCGGATGGCCCGGGTGTTAAGCACTGCCCGGGTCCCCCTGGTCCCGCTCTTTATCCTGGAGAAACTTCGCCAGATCTATCTGGCCATGCACCATTACCGGGGCCGACGGGAGATCGTGGCCAGCTGTTTCCTGCTTACCATCATCGGCCAGGTCTCATACGTGGCGACAACCTATCTCCTGGCCCGTGGCCTGGGACTTGACATTCCGTTTTCCTTGTTTTTTTTCCTGGTCCCCATTCTCCTGATGATCACCGTGGCCCCGTCGGTGAACGGGATCGGGGTCCGGGAGGCGACCTTTCTCTTTCTGCTTGCCAACTATACCACCCCGGACAAGGCCCTGGCCCTGTCGCTGCTCACCACCTTTTTTCTGATCTTTGTCGGCCTGGGCGGCGGGGTGGTATATGCCTTTAAGGGCGGGCTGAGGGGGACGGATGACAGAAGACGGATGACAGAGGACAGGGGACAGAGGACAGAGGACGGTGGGCGGTGAAAAAAGTTAATAGTTATCAGTTAAATGGTAACGGCGTGTTAAAATCTCTCACCAATAACCATTAACCATTAACCAATAACTATTAACTATTCCCCTCACCCTGTCTTTACCTTGATCTTGCGCGGTTGGGCCGGTTCCACCTTGGGCAGGGTGATGAACAGGATGCCGTCAACAATGGTTGCCTCGACCTTTTCCTGGTCAATGGACTCGGAAAGGGTGAACCGGCGGATGTACCGGCCGAAGTCGAACTCGTTCAACAGCACCGTCTCCCGGCTGGTGTCCGGTTTCAAGGCCGTGCCGCTGATCGCCAGTACCCCGTCTTCCAGGTGGATCTCCAGGCCTTCCTTGTCCACTCCGGGCATTTCCGCCACCACGGTGACCGCGCGGCTGTCCTCGTAGATATCCACCGGCGGGATGAATTGTTTTGCCGGCTTGGTCGGCTCGCTGTTCCGCTGCAGTTCCTGTTTGGGCTGTCCCTTGATATCCTTGGTTTTCATCTCTCCGCCTCCTGAAGGGGATCATTGGAAATCGATCAACTGCTCGTTACCGCGATCCGGCGCGGCATGGCCTCCACGGCCTTGGGCAGGGTAATGGTCAGGATGCCGTTCCGGGCGGCGGCAGTCACCTTTTCGGCATTGATCCGGGTCGGCAGGGTCACTGCCCGGTTGAACCGGCCGTAGCCGATTTCCTGCCGATGATAGGAGATAGTCTCCGGGGTGACCGGCTCGTTACGTTCACCGGTGATGGTCAGGGTGTCGCCCTCCACAAAGATCGATATTGCCTCGGCCGGGGTGCCGGGGATCTCGGCCCGAACGTAGATGGTGGTCGGGTCCTCGGAGATGTTCAGGGCCGGATATACCGAGGCGCCCGTTGTGGTGTCGCCGAAAAAGCGGGGCCAGATCATTTCCATTTCCCGGCGCATTTTCTCCATCTCCGCCCATGGATTCCGCGGTGCCTGCCGCTCGTTGAATCTGATCAGGGTCATGGTGTCGCCTCCCTTGATACTAATGATAATTATTTGATTTCACATTCTAAATGGGTGTTTAATAAAAAATAAGGATAATTTTTTTGAAGTCAAGAAGGGGTTGAAAAATGGCGGTCATTTTTTTCTTTTGGGCTATCATCCCGGGACGAAATTGTCGGTCTCGAAAAACGTTCGACGGACGTGTATCACGTTGTAACATATTGATTTCACACAATGGCATTTGAAACAGTAGAACTTTTTACAAGTCCATTAAAATTGTGTATATTGCCGGCCCAGGAAACAACGTATTTTTGTAACCGTTCAGCAGCACCGCACAGAGTTTGCGCTTACGTCCCGCTTACACAAATCCACGGTACTGCTGAACGGTTACGTGTCTTTTTATACCCTATAAAATATGTATCCACAGGAGGTTAATGATGAAGTTGATACTTTTGGGCGCCCCGGGCGCCGGCAAGGGAACCGTGGCCAAGCTGCTTACCGCCATTGACGGTTCGGTGCAGATTTCCACCGGCGATATTCTCCGCTCCGCGGTCCAGGCCGGCTCCGAACTGGGCAGGGAGGCCGAGGGCTATATGAAACGCGGTGATCTGGTGCCGGATTCGTTGATCATGGGAATCATGGAGAAACGGCTGCAGGAGCCGGACTGCGCCAGCGGCTTTCTGCTGGACGGATTCCCCCGTACCGTGCCCCAGGCCGAGGCCCTGCGGGAACTGCTTGCCAAACTCGACATCAGCTTGGACATGGTTGTGAATATCGACGTGCCCCGGGAGGTGATCCTTGATCGGCTCTGTACCCGGCGGACCTGCGCCAACTCCGACTGCCAGGCGATCTACAACATCAAGAGCAACCCGCCGCAACAGGAGGGGATCTGTGACAAATGCTCCAGCCCGGTGATTCAGCGTGACGACGAGACCGAGGAGGCGATCAGCCACCGGCTTGAGACCTATAATGAAAAGACCGCCCCGCTGGTCGGTTTTTACGAGAAGGAGGGGCTGCTCAAGAGCGTGATCGGCTCTTCCAGCGACGTGGTGGTCAGCGAGATCAAGGGCCAGCTCGGATTGTAGCCTCTCAGGAGACAGGGAACGGAAGACCCGCCTTCGCCATCCTCCTTCGCCTGAAGGCTGCGGCGGACAAGAGGCTACGGCGTGGCAAGCAGATGACAGATGATGGTGGAAAAAGTTAATAGTTATTTGTTAATGGTAACAACATGTTATAATCTTTCTCAGCACTCAGCACTCAGCACTCAGCATTCAGCACTCAGCATTCAGCACCCTGTATGCACCATGACAACTCAGTAAAAAAGGAATAAACAATGAGCGCAGCACCGTTACTGACCACCGATTTCAAGGAGTTGACCCTTATCCATCGCGGCAAGGTCCGGGATCTCTATGAGGTGGAAGGGCAGTTGTTGATGGTTGCCACCGACCGGATATCCGCCTTTGACGTGGTGATGGCGGACCCGATCCCCAACAAGGGCGAGGTATTGACCAAACTGTCCCTTTTCTGGTTTGATTTTCTGCGGGACATCATGGCCAACCACCTGATCACCGCGGACGTGGATGACTATCCGGCAATCTGCCGGCCATATGTTGACGAGCTGCGGGGCCGCAGCATGCTGGTGAAAAAGGCCAGGCCGTTGCCAGTGGAGTGCATTGTCCGCGGTTATCTCTCCGGTTCCTTCTGGAAGGATTATCAGAAGAGCAACGTGGTCTGCGGCTTTGAGCTGCCCCTGGGCCTGCAGGAGTCGGCCAAGTTGCCGGAGCCGTTATTTACCCCTTCCACCAAGGCCGAGCAGGGGCTCCATGACGAGAATATCTCCATGGCGGCCATGGAGAAACTGCTGGGCAAGGAGCAGACCGGCAAGATTGCCGATCTCTGCCTCCGGCTCTACCGGAAGGCGGCTGACTATGCCCTGGGAAAGGGGATCATCATTGCCGATACCAAGTTTGAACTGGGCTGGTACGATGGTGAACTGATCCTGATCGACGAGGTGCTGACCCCGGATTCCTCCCGGTTCTGGCCCCTTGACCAGTACCGGGTCAACAGTGGTCAGCCCAGCTTTGACAAGCAGTTCCTGAGGGATTATCTCCTGACCCTTGACTGGCCCAAACAGCCGCCACCGCCGCCGCTGCCAGCCGAGATCCTTGAAAAAACCGAGGCCCGCTATGCCGAGGCCGTGACCCGGCTCACCACCTAAACGTCCGGCAGCGCCTCTAACCGGGTATGGAATATACTTGTCCTCCGTCTTCTGCCCTCTGTCCTCACGAAATCTTCTCCCGGTGCTCCAGCAGCGGTTGGAAAAAGTCCTGGGCCGTGTCCATGAACTCATCGTCCAGGGGATCGCGGCCTTGAAAGCAGAGCCGGAAGTAGGGCGATTCGCTTTCACCGGCCTGGTACTCGTTGCCAAGCCAGGTCCGCCGGGCCCGGGCCAGGGCCAGAGCCCGGGTTTTGCCCCGGAAGAGTTCAACGGCAAAGGCGAGGGAGGACTCGGCGAACAGAGGCAGGGGCCTAGCCATTCCCTGCCAGTAGAGATCCAGAAGCCGGCCCAGTTCGGCCTCCGGGTTGTCCACCGGGCCCAGGCGGAACAGACCGTCCGTGCCGAGCAGCAGGGTATTGCCGGGTTCCTCCCCGGACCGGGCCTGGAGAACTCCATGGACCAGGTGGTCCAGCCAGGCCCTGATCTGGTCCTTGGCCTTGATCCTGGCGCACCGCAGCCGGACAAGGGTATTGACCTGGAGCCCTTGCAGAACGCCGTGCAGGGTAAAGCCGCTGACTGCAAGGTCAACCTCTTGGGCCGGCCGGGCCGGACCCGGCCGGAGGTCTTTCAGCCGTTGCCCGAGGGTTTCCACCTTGATGCGGATTTCCTCGAACAGCGATTCCCCGATCCTGCCCACCGGGAGCTGGCCGGCGGCCTTTTTGATTTGAAATATATCAGCTAACTCCCGGCCGGCCAGCAGATCTTGCAGCAGGTCGGTTTCCAGCTGATAGCGCTCCAGGCCGGTGATTGTAAAGGGTTCCAGGTCGGCCAGGGTCTCCGGACCCGGGTCCAGGCGGATCAGCAGCCGTTCTTCGAGCAGCGCCCGGACCGGATGCAGGAAAAAGCGGCAGAGCGATTCCAGGGCCACCCGGCGCCAGGACTCCGGGGGAGGGGAGAGGGGAGTGCTGAACAGGGGGCCGGGTTCTGATTTTTCCGAGATCAGGGCCTGGGCCGCGGCCTGGTTTTCCCGGGAAAAACTGGTCCGGAGCCGTCCCGGCCGGGCCTGGAAATAGTCGGGATGAAAGGGCTGGAGATGCTGTTTTGTCACCAGCCGGGTGATGATGTCAATGTTGGAATCACCGGCCGGCCGGAAACCCTGGCGGACAACGTCCAGCAACTCGCTGACCAGCACCGAAGGAGGCAGGCAGCGATCGTCAAGCGGGGACTGTCCCACATAGCTGATGTAGAGCTGTTCCCGGGCCGCGAGCAGGGTCTGGAGAAACAGGTCCCGGTCGTCCAGGCGGCGGGAGCGGTCGCCGGGCCGGGGCTGGCCGGCCATGAGGTCAAAGCTTATCGTCTGCCGGGGCCGGGGAAACACCGTGTCGTTCATGCCCAGGATACAGATGACCCTAAAGGGAACGGCGCGCAGGGCCGTCATCCCGCCGCAGGTCACGCCACCGCTGATCAGCCCCCGTATTCCCAACCGTTCCGGGGTCAGGGCCTGTTGCAGCTGGATGCGGAGCGTGTCCAGCTCAATGGCCTCGTCGTAGTCGGCCAGGCGGGTGAAGTCTCGCAATTCCCGCAGAACATTGCGAATAAGCTGGAGTTCCTCCTCTGCCTCTCCTTTAACCGCAAAACAATCATCCAGCAGGGCGAGGAGGAGAACGGACCATTCGGCCGCCTGCCGCGGTTGGCGCATGGCCCTGATAAAGCGGAACAGGGTGGCGGTGCAATCAAGGAAACGGCCCAGTATCTCCGCCTCCTCGCCGTTGATCTCGTCTTCAGGAAGAATGCCGCTGAACATGGTCTGGCTGTCGTTGGCCATGGCATATCCGAGCAGGAGACGGTCAAGGCCCGCCTGCCAGCTGTTCTCGCTGAAAGGCGGCAGTCCGTGGAGTTGCCGGTCCTTCCGGTCCATGCCCCAGCGGATTCCGCTGCTTTTGATCCAGCGGCGGATGGTTGTCAGGTCTTGCGCGGAGATGTCGAAGCGGCGCTGGACCGGGGGACTTTCCACGATCTCCAGCACTTCGGTGGCTGTAACCCGGGAGTCGGTCAGTTCCAGAATAGCGAGAAAGGTTTCAACCAGCCGGTTCTCGGTGAACAGGCCATGCGGGGCGATGTTAAAGGGAATCCTGGTTTCAGGTGCATCAGGGGCGGCAAAGACCGCCCGGATAAGCGGTCCGTAGGTCGCAAGTTCCGGGCAGATCACCAGGATATTGTCGGGGTTCAGTTCCGGGTTGTCGGCAAGCAGGCGCAGGAGGTGATCATGGAGCAGTTCAACCTCCCGGAGCGGGCTGTGGCAGGAATGGATCTGGAGCGAGTTGTCGTTGGCCCCGATCTCCAGGATGGCGTCATCGGGATCTGATCCTCCACCCCGGTCCCGGAGCTGGAGGATGTCCTGCTGGATGGTTGCCAGCAGGGTCCGGCCCTCCGGAACAACAAACAACTCCTGTTCCTCGGGATCATGGTTGCGGCACATGGTCAGAAAATCCCGGTTGAGCCGGCCCAGGGAGGCGAGCAGGGGGTTGCCCCGCTCCAGATAGAGGGGCGCGCCATGGGCGGCCCGGCAACGGAGCCGGTCGCTGTCACGGTCCGAGAGAATGTCCTCCCAGTACTCTTGGCAGGGGTTGAGCAGATAAAGCGACACCGGCAGATGACGGGCCAGGGCCGCCAGGAGATGGAAATGGGCGGGCGGCATGGAGGAGATCCCGAACAGGGCCAACCGGGGCGGAAGCTTCCTGACCGGGAAATTGTTGTTTTCAAGTTGTTCCACTGCCGTCCGGAGCAGATCGGAGTGATGGGGATCAGGTCTATCGGAAGAGCTGTTGATCCGGCGGACCAGCCGTTGCCAGAGTTGGCGCTGCCAGGGTTCGCTGGGATCGTTGCCAATGGAGTTGCCCCGCTCCCAGGCGTTGATCATTTCGGGACGGAATATCATGTATTGATCAAAGAGATCGACGATCCGGCCGGCCAACCGTAAGCGCCGGGATTGATCGCCGGTAGCGAGATAGGAGCGCAGTGGCCCTCCCTGCGGGTGTCCGGCCAGGTCCGGCAGCAGGGCCATGAGATGCCAGAGCATGATCTCCCGGCGATAGGATGATGTTGCCGGCAGTCCGGGGACGATCCGGCCGATGATCTCCCGGATGAAGATATTGGGCAGGGGAAAATAATAGTTGGCGCAGATACCTTGCCGTTCGGCCAGCTTCATGGTCAGCCAGCGGGCGATGCCCGGGTTCTGGACCACCACGGTTTCCGTAACCAGGGGGGGCAGGGCAGGGCTGCCGGTGCTGGTTGCCAGAAGTTCCGCCAGCAATTCCAGGCGGTTTCCCGAGAAGAGAGTGATACCGGTCATGGGTGTCGGCCGTGCCGGGAACTTGTCGTTGCCCGGGATGTTTTGAAAAGGCCGGGCCAGGTCAAGGCGAAGACTTGGTCATCACCCGGTTACGCCCGTTTTCCTTGGCCAGATACAGGGCCTGATCAGCCAGGGCGATCAGGCTGTCCGGGGCGGCGTCCCGGTCAGGGACGCAGGTCGCAACCCCGACACTGATGCTGACGTAGTCGCTGACCGTTGACTTGGCATGGGGAATCTGTTGGGCCTGGACCGCGGCCCGCATTATTTCAGCGATCTTCATCGCGCCCTCATGGTTGGTTTCCGGAAGAATGGCGGAAAACTCCTCGCCGCCGTAGCGGGCCAGAAGATCGGTCTCCCGGTGCAACGATTTTTCCAGGGCGCTGGCCACTGTTTTCAGGCAGTCGTCACCTCCCTGGTGTCCGTAATGGTCGTTGTAGAGCTTGAAGAAATCAATGTCAAGCATGATCAGCGACAGGGGCGTGGCCTGGCGCATGGCCCGCTGCCATTCCTTGGTGAGCATCTCGTCAAAGCTGCGGCGGTTGGCGATTCCGGTCAGGCCGTCCAGGGCGGATAGTTTCTGCAGGGTCCGGTTGGCCTCGGCCAGTTTCCGCTGACTCTCCTGCAGGGCCCGGAAGGCCTCGTCCCGCTCCTGGAGGTTGATGTAGGACCGGGAATGATAGCGGATCCGGGCGATGAGTTCCACCTTGTCGGGCAGTTTGACCAGGTAGTCATTGGCCCCCAGGGAAAAGGCCTCACTCTTGATCTCCGGCTCCTCCTTGGTGGACAGGACGATGATCGGGACCTGGGCTGTTTCCGGTTTGACCCGGAAGAAGCGAACCATCATCAGCCCATCGATTTCAGGCATGACCAGGTCCTGCAGGATAACCGTGGGTTTGATCTCGGCCGCCATGTTCATCGCCTTGGTCGGATTCTGGCAGTAATGGAAATCGATATCCTTTTCTCCACTCAAGGCCCGGCGGACCGCTTCGGCCACCATCCGCTGGTCATCGATGAGCAGTACTGTGATCCGGTATTCATGCATGGAGGTCATGACCCCGTTCCGGCCCGGGCCGGGAGTGATTGTCCGGTTATCCATGGCGGCGTCCTTTTTCCGGCGGTAGAAGGCTGGCAAGGGCGGGACCGATTTTTCCGGCCGGCAGGACCTGTCCGGCCGCCCCGAGTTCAACGGCCGCCTTGGGCATCCCGTAGACAACGGATGAGTTCCGGTCCTGGACAATGGTGTGCCACCCCTGGTTGTACAGGTTCAGCAGTCCCTTGGCTCCGTCCCGGCCCATGCCGGTCAGCAGGACGCCGATGATATTTCCCGGCCAGTGCTGGGCAATGCTGTTGAAAAAGACATCGACCGAGGGATGATAGAAGTTTTTCACTGGTTCACGCGTATATCTGAAGGTGTTGGCCGGGGTGAGTACCAGGTGGTTGTCGGTGCAGGCGAAGTGGATCATCCCCTGTTGGGGGGAACTCCCGTGGAAGGCGGTTCGGACCGGCATCGGGGTCTGGCGGTCCAGCCACTCGATCAGGCCGGGGGTAAATTTTTCATCCATGTGCTGGATGACCACCACCGCGGCCGGGAAGTTTTCGGGCAGGACCGAAAGGATCTGCACCAGGATCTTTGGTCCGCCGGTGGAACAGCCGATGGCCACCAGCCATTCATCTTTTCGCGCCCTCCTGGTTCTGATCGTGCCCTCGGTCATCTGCTCCGGCCCGGACCAGGCCGTGCCGATCAGTTTGCTGATCCGTCTTATCTTGGCGAGCAGGTCCCTGGCGCCCCGCTCACCGCCGCTCCTGTCGTCAACCGGGGTGGCCACCACGTCAAGGGCGCCGGCGCCCATGGCCTCGAACACCTTGGCCGAATGACCGGTCACCGTGGAGGTAACCACCAGAATGGCGCAGGGCGAGGACTTCATGATCAGCCGGGTGGCCTCCACCCCGTCCATTATCGGCATGATCAGGTCCATCAGGACCAGATCCGGGGTGTCCTTTTTACAAAGATCCACGGCCTGGACCCCGTTTCCGGCAATCCAGGCAATCTGGTAATCAGGTACCTGGCGCAGGGCCTGTTTAAGGACCCGCACCGCGAGATCCAGATCATTGACTATTCCAATACGCACCGGATATTCCCTCTAAATAACAGTTGAATTGGTCGGCGTTGGCGGACCGATGAGGTCTTCGACCGCCCGGATCAGGGTCTGGTCATGGAAACTTCCCTTGGTCAGGTAGTAGTCGGCCCCTGCCTCCAGGCCCCGGTTGCGGTCCTCCTCCCGGTCCTTGTAGGAAATGATGATCACCGGAGTGGAACAGAAATGGGGATCTTCCTTGATCATGGTCACCAGCTTGATTCCGTCCATCCGGGGCATGTCCACGTCGGTTACCACCAGGTCGTACTTTCCGTTGCGCAAGGTGTTCCAGGCGTCCATCCCGTCAATGGCCACATCCACCTCGTAGCCCTTGGCCAGGAGCACCTTTCGTTCCACCTCCCGTACGGTGATGGAGTCGTCGGCAACCAGGATTCGTTTGTTTATATTTTCTTCCGGTGAGGCACCGCTGGTCTCGTCACTGGATATCTGGCGGAGCCGGTTGCCGGAGATAAGCAGATCCATGGAGCGGACCATATCCTCCACATCCATGATTAATACCGGGGTACCGTCTTCCAGGATCGCCGCGGCGCTGATGTCCTTGATTTTGCCCAGCCGGGGATTCAAGGGCTGGACCACCAGGTCGCGCACCCCCAGGAAGCGGTCCATGATCAGGCCGTACTGGTGCGGCCGGCCGTTGAATATCGCCACCCGGAAGTCCTTGTCGTCCGGGGGCCGGATGTTCGGTTTGTTGAGCAGCTGCTGCGCCGATACCAGGCCTACCCGTTTGTCGTTAAAGGTAAAGTATTGCCGTCCCTCCACGGTCTTGATCATATTTTTGGGCAGCCTGAGGACATAGTCGATGGACACCAGGGGCAGGGCGTAGGGCTCGTCGTTGATCTCGGTGAGCAGGGCCCGCATCACCGACAGGGTGAGCGGCAGCTGCAGCTCGAAACGTGAGCCCCGGTGCAGCCTGGATGTGCCCCGCACCACGCCGCGTACCTCGTTCACCACGCTGTGGACCACATCAAGACCCACTCCCCGGCCGGAGATATTGCTGACTTTTTTTCTGGTGCTGAAGTTGGGCAGAAAGAGAAACTCCATCAACTCGGACTCGGAGAGATCGGCGGCCATTGCCCTGGACACCAGGTTGCGCTTCACCACGGTCCGGCGCAATTTTTCCATATCAATGCCGCGGCCGTCATCAGCCACGACGATGTTGAGCATTCCGGCCCGGTGCCGGGCCTCAAGACGGAGCGTGCCCTCGCGCGGCTTACCGGCCCGTTCCCGTTCCTCCGGGCACTCGATGCCGTGGTCAATGGCGTTGCGGAGCAGATGGTTGAGCGGGGCCTCGATTTTTTCGAGGATATCACGGTCCACCGGGGTGTCTTCACCGACCAGTTGGAACTTGACCTCCTTGCCCAGTTCACGGGAAATGTCCCGGATCATTCGCGCAAAGCCCTTGGTGCCCTCGGAAAAGGGCTGCATCCGGCTGGCGATCAGTTCGTGATAGAGCCGGTGCGAGATCTCGCCGGCGTGGCGGGCATGGTCTTCGATGATCGTCAGGTTATCGGCCAGCATGCTTCGGCAGGCGTTGATCTTCCGGTGAAGCTCGGTGATATAGGTGGAGGCGAGCTTGCCGGAGTCGGTGGTTGAGCCGTCGGCGAGTATCCGGTCGGTCAGCCGAAGCAGTTCGTCCTGTTTCTGCTTGAGCCGGAGCAGCTCCGAGGTAAAGGAGGGCAGCCAGCGCGATTCGATCAGGACCTCGCCGGCCAGGCCCATGAGCCGGTTCATGTTCTCCGCTGAAATCCGTACGGCCCGGGTGGTGGCCTCGGCCGCTGTTTTTTTGGCGGGTCTGGCCGAGCCCACCTCCGGTTTGTCCGGT
Organism: Desulfobacterales bacterium; assembly: GCA_021647905.1. Lineage (NCBI taxonomy): Bacteria > Pseudomonadati > Thermodesulfobacteriota > Desulfobacteria > Desulfobacterales > Desulfobacterales bacterium. Next base: position 25,944 of record JAKITW010000001.1, read on the forward strand.
TTTGGCGCGGTCTCCTCTGGTTTGTCCGGCGCTGGCGCGGCCTTGGCCTTTTTCTCTGGTTCCTTTTTTTTTAGGGCCTGTTTCAGCGGTTTATCCGGGGCAGGCTGCATCTCGCCCTTGGCCAGGGCAATGAATGAGGCGGCCAGGGCGTCTATCTCCCCGGCATGGGCGCTGAACCAGGCGGCCGCCTCCTGATCGGAGAGTTTGGCAATGTCGGACAGGATGTCCACCCCCTTGAGGAGCAGATCGATCCCGGCGCGGTCCAGGGTGATCTCGTCGGTCTGGGCAGCGACAAAGACATCTTCCATGGTGTGGGCGACCTTGACCGCCTGGTCCAGCCCCACGATCCGGGCCGCGCCCTTGAGGGAGTGGGCGGCCCGCATCAGGGACTCCAGCCGCATTGCGGAGCCGGGCTGCTGTTCCAGGGCCACCAGGTCGTTGTTCAAGGCGTTACACTGGGTCTCCGCCTCCATCCGGAACAGGTCCAGCATTGACATTTCGCTGAGATCGGTGTCGTTGCCGCTGCTCATTTCAGGTCCTTGGTAAGCATTTTAAAGAGAGGTTCGTCCTTGAGAAAACCGACATCCTTGTCCGGCAGACAGAGAATCTTCCTGGTATAGACCGCCTTGGAACCGGACACGGTAATCGGCAGGTCCCGCAGCATCTCCGGCCGGTAACGGACATTGCCCATCACCTCGCTCACCGGAAAGGAGATGATATGGTCATTATGCCTGGCAACCACCAGCCGTTCCGGGGCCACATAGCTGGAGGGCCGTTTTTCCCTTTCCAGCCGTTCGATTCCGAGCACGCCGCCGATGGAGACGCAGATTTCAAGTTTGCCGCGGATGTTGACGATGCCGCGCAGGGTACTGGTGCTCACATGGGGCAGGGTGTGGATGATCCCCATGTCCACCACCTCCTGGATGAGGGGCGCGGAGAGGGCCAGCCACTCGTCCCCGGCCCGGAAGACAAAGGCGGTTTTGATGTCTTTACGTTCCTGTTCCTTGGTATCGGCCAGCCTGATGGTCCACTCCTCCTGGTAGCCGGGGGGCTGTGGGCGCTCGAGAAACCGGCGGCCGGCCGCCGCATAGGTAGGGCAGTTCCGGCAGTGGACAAACTGCTCCAGCAACGGACACCGTTCCGGGGTCTGTCCCCAGACGCCGATCTTCTTCCAGCAGCCGTCAATAGCCGGTTGTTGGGGCGCGCTGTTTTTAGAGACCATCCTTTAACCTCTAACCCTTGATAAACTCGTAAAAATAATTTTGCCCGTCCGGGCAAGCGAACCAACGGGACTCCGGAAAGTCGTCAGGTACGCAAAGTTTTTTCTTCAACAACAGGTGGTCCTTTTTTTGCACTCTTTGCGTCTTGGCGTGACATTTTGACTTGTTTCGAACTCCGTGTACATCCTTGTAATTTTTTTCTGTTTTATGACCCGGCGATAAAGGTTTCGGAACCAGGGGACTCTTTTTCAAGCCGTTCGATCCGTCTCCGAAAGGCCTTGGCATCGGCAAGATTGCCGGATCGTTCCGCCTGCAGGGCAAGGAGGACCAAGGCGTCCAGATGGCCGGGCTCAAGATACAATACCTTGCGGAGCATTTTGGCTGCTGCCTGATATTCACCGGCCGCGTTATGGATGACCCCCAGGAGAAAGAACGCCCGGGACGACGGCCCCCTGGTCTTGAGAAACGCCTCACAGATCATCCGCGCCTCCTTGAGATGGCCCTGGTCCGCGTGTCTGCGGGCGGCATCAAGGTCCGGAACCGCGGTTTTTGAGACACCACCAGCAGCGGCTTTTTTCGGGGGTGGCGGCGCTGCTTTTTTCGGGGGTGGCGGCCGTTGCGGCGCCGCCCTCTTCCGCCTGGGCGACTGGCCGCCGTACTCGGGCAGGGTCGCGGCGACCGGCTGTCTCGGCTGTACGGGTGCGGGTTGCGGTCCGGCCGTTGGTTTCCGAAAGGCAAATGCGTGGGCATGGGACAGGGGGATGAATCCGCTGTCTTTCAAAATGGTTGTTTCCGCATGGCCGACAAAGATAAGACCGTCGAAGACCAGCAGGTCAGCCAGGGTTTTCAAGGCCGTTTTCCGGGCCTGATTGTCAAGATAGATCAGGACGTTTTTGCAGAAGATGACGTCGAACAGGCCGAGGCTGGCCATAAAGGCGTGATTGAGCAGGTTGCCCTGGAGAAACTGGACCTTGCTCCGGGCCTCTTTTTTGAGGATGTACTTGTTGCCGACCTGTTCAAAATAGCAGTCCCGGAAGGCGAGGTTGTCGCCGCGGAAAGAGTTTCTCGTGTACTCGGCCTGCTGGGCCCGGGTCAGGGAGCGGGCGCTGATGTCCAGGGCCATGACCTGGAACTTATTGACCGGCCAGCCTGCATCGAGCAGGGCGATGACCAGTGAGAAGGGCTCCTCGCCCGAGGAACAGGGCGCGCTCAACAGCCGTAAAAAAAGTTTTTCCTTTGATCTTTTCCATGTTTTTATCTGGCGGTCCAGCAGATCAAAGGGCCGGCGGTCCCGGAAAAACCAGGTTTCCGGGATGATGACTTCCTCGATGAGTTCGTTTAATTCCAGGGCCGACGACTTGAGATGGACGAGATAGGCGGTTTCATCGGCCAGGGCCAGGGCATTGATCCGGCGCTCGATAGCCCTGTCCAGTGTCGCCTTGCCGATGGTGCTGACCTTTAACCCCATTGTTTTCTGGAGAATGGCCTCTATTTCCGGATCAGCCATGGCTGGATCGCTCTTCTTGTCCTGCTTTTACGGTGGCTATTATTGTCGGTCTCGCAACAACCCGCTCGACGGACGTGATTCGTCTTGTAACTTGTTGATTTTATTGGGTGGCATTTGAAGCCTTTCGGGTTGTTACGAGTTCATCATTATTGAAAAAGCTTGCAGATTTCCTGGCCCGGGAGCATTTTTTTCAAGTCGAACCACTGAACCATCTTGTCCCTGGCCGACTCGGTCCCGTGGTGTTGATACAGGGCCTCGTCCATCAACACCCCTGACGGGGGTATCTCGGCCCGGTCGCTTTTCACCGCTTCCGTTACCTGGCCGGCGATCAGCCCCAGGGTGCTGGTCCTGCTGCCGGTGGTCGGGTAATGGACCAGGATGATCCGGCTGCTCAACATGATCTCGCAAGGTTTTTTTATCAGTAACCGGCAGAGATCGATCACCGGGACCGGTCTGCCGTGGTAGTCCATCAGGCCGGCGACGTAGTCCGGGGCCAGCGGGATCTCCTTGACCTTGACCAGGGGGACGACCTCCACTATCTGTTCAGCGGTCAAGGCATAGCGGCCGTCGCCGATGTTAAACAGGAGGAGCAGCATCCTCGTCCTCCGGCCTAACCTTGAAACGGGCCGCTGCCTCCTGGAGCCCCATGGCGGCCTGGTGGAGTTGCGAGATGGAGAAACTGGTCTGGGTCAGCGACTCGGCGGTCTGCTGGGCCGCCTCGTTGAGTTGGTTGACCGCCTCGCTGATCTGTTTCGCGCCCAGGCTCTGGGCCTCGATTCCATCGGTCAGGGTTGCGACCTGGGGGGTCAGAACCTCGACCTGTTCGATCACGCCCCGCAGTTGTTCGCCGATTTCGCGGACCTCGTCAACGTTCCGGTGGGCGTCATCAGCGAATTTATCAATGCCCATTACCGCGGCGGAGATAGCGGATTGCACCTCCCGGACCATCTGCTCAATGTCAAAGGTCGCCACTGCGGTCTGGTCGGCCAGCCGGCGGATTTCAGTGGCAACCACTGCAAAGCCGGCCCCGTACTCGCCGGCCTTTTCCGCCTCGATGGCCGCATTCAGGGAGAGCAGGTTGGTCTGGTCGGCGATCTTGTTGATGGTCTGGATGACCCCGGCGATGTTGCCGGCCTTTTCTCCCAGGATCTGCAGCTTGTTGACGATCAGGCCGGTGGCATCTTCCATCTTGACCATGGCCTGGTCGATGTTCTCCAGGCCGGAATGGCCCTCCTTGGCGGCAAAGGCGGCGTTTCTGGTCAGGCTGTTCACCCGTTTCATGGTAAGGAGCAGGCTGTCGCCGGTGGAGGCGATTTCCGTGGTCGAGGCGGCGATCTCGCTGGCCGTTGCCGCATGTTCGTTGGCCGTGACCTCCTGCTGCTTGTTGGTGGCGGCAAGCTCGGTGATCGAACTGGTGACCTGGATCCCGGAGCGCTGGATCTGGGCAACCAGTTCGGCAAGGTAATCGGACATCTGGTTGAAGCCCTTGATCAGCAGGCCGAATTCGTCGTGCCGGGCATGGGACAGGCGCTGGGTCAGGTCGCCCTGCATGACGTTGCGCATGGCCCCGGTAATCCTGCTCAACGGGGTATCTATCCCCTTGATCAGAAGCAGGCTGGCCAGCAGTGAAACAGCAATGGCCATGATCATGATAACGATGAAGATTGTTTTGAAGGTGCTGTAGCGCTGCTGGGATTCCTCATACTGCTGTTTGACCGCGGAGAGCCGGTTTTTGATCAGGGCGCCGATGACCTGGTCGTAGGTGTCGGCCAGTGGATAAAGCTTTTCATCGGTATAGGCGTCCAGGCGGTTGACGTCCTGGTTCTTGATCAGGGCAAGAACGCGGGTGGTTACCTCCTCGGTTGCCGGAATCAGCGGCATGGCCGGGCTCAGCCACTCGATGTCGGCGGCGACTTCTCCCTGGGAGGGCGTTTCCATGAGCTTGGTCCATTTATGTTCCAGCCGGGCCTTGCTTTGTTCGATGATTTTCCGGCCCTCCTCCCAGGTGATCTGTTCGAACAGGATCTTGTCCACGGTGCTGGCAAACGAGTTCTGGAAAATATAGTCTATTTCCCGCAGTTCCTTGAGCGGCAGGACTTCATTGAGGTAGACGGCCGATAGTGAGTTGTTGGCATTTTTCATCCCGTTCAGCCCGCCGATTCCGGCACTGATCATCAGCAGTAATAGAAAGCTGACAAAGCCCACAAGACGCCACTTAACATCCAGATTCCTAGCGATTGTTGTCATCATAACCCCTTAAGCATGCCTTTTTCGTTCAACACGAATGTTTTCCGGTGGCCGGCCGGTTTTTTTGTTGACCTGCCACGGTTGTCGGTCTCGCGGCAACCGCGTGTCTGTCTGCCCATCGTCTGACGTTTTGTTGAAGGACAATGGGCGGCTGTCACATTGTAGGTTGTTGATTTCGTTCAGTGGCATTTGAAGCATTTCGGGTTGTTACGGGTTCATCATATTTGTCGGTCTCGCAACAACCCGCGAGACGGACGTGTGTCACGTTGTAAGTTGTTGGTTTCACTGGGTGGCATTTGAAGCATTTCGGGTTGTTACGGGTTCATCATATTTGACGGGGCAGCCCTTGTGAATAAGCGGAACAAGGATAGCCCGGACAGGGGAAGGGTGGAGTTCCCGCCCTGGATCGGCGCGCGGCCACCACTGGTCCGCCACGTAACTCTTTCAAGCCATAACATAACCATGAAATATACTACATGCCGAAGCGAAGTCAATTGATTTGTGTGGTACTTTTGCGGGGTTACCGGTCCCGACGATCGTTCATGCCCGCTGCTCGGTTACCGCCGGCAGGCAGTGGATCGGTGGTGCCGTTTTTCTTGGCTTTTCCCCGGGGGGCATGGTAAAAGTGTAACCGTTCACCAGGGGTTACAGATTTACGGAAACCACCGGCCGGTAAGCGTTTACCAGTGCCACGGATTCGTGCAAGCAGGCTGGCGAATCCATAGTATGCCTATGTGAGCCGGCCTGATCGTGCGAAGATGGGGTGCTGGTGAACGCTGACGTAAAAGTATGCCGTTTCAAGGTGGGGTCCCGGTCCTGAATTTTCTTGCGGTGCATTTTTCTTTTGTTTCATAATGGAGGGTTGGCTGATGCTGTTTCGGATTGTTCGTTTGTTGTGCATTATCTTTGTGTTTGCGGCGGCCGGGCCTGGCCTGGTCAAGGCCGGCTTCAGGGTCGAGCATCTCCAGACCCTGGCCACCGGGACGGTGCCGCTTGATATCGTCATCCCGGCCAATGGCAAATACATCTTTGTTCTTGCCAAGGGCGGCCGGGTGGATGTTCTAGGTCCCGACGGCCGGCTGCTGGGGAAGATCACCGTGGCGGCCGGTGTGGATGGAATCGAGGCCTCGCCGGACGGCACTATCCTGTTCCTGCGGGATCGCCGGGCAAAGAATATCCAGGTGATGGCGGTGGGCTATGTGGCTGAGATCGATACTGCCAACGCCCCTTTTCTCGGTAGGCCCGGAGCCCCGGTGACGGTGACGGTTTTCAGCGATTTTCAATGTCCTTTCTGTGCCCGGCTGGCGCCGATCCTCAAGCAGGTGCAGGAACGTTATCCCGACCAGGTGAAGGTGGTGTTCAAGAATTTCCCCCTGACAAAGCACGAGTACGCTTTCAGTGCCGCGGCGTCGGCCATGGCGGCCCATAATCAGGGCAGGTTCTGGGAATTTCATGACGCCCTTTTTATTGAACCGGATGGCCTGGATGCTGAGAAGATCCTGGCCATTGCCCGGGATCTTCATCTGGACATGGACCGGTTCCTCCGGGACCGGGCGAGTGATTCCATCCGCCGGCAGGTTCAACAGGACAAGGAAGAGGGTGAAAGGGACGGAGTGGGCGCCACTCCCAGCGTGTTCGTCAACGGTCAGCGGGTCCGGAGACTTACGCTCAAGGGGCTGGAACAGGCGGTTTCCCGGGAACTCGCGCGAATCGATAAGCAGGACTAGCTGTTGCCGAACCTCGGCTCCGGATTTTATTGCAGGAGATAATACTGATGAAGAGTTATCGCAGGGAGTTGTGGTTTGAGGTGCCCTTGAGGCGGGCCTTTATCAATATCACCGCCGAGGTCGAGGAGTGTCTGCGGCAGTCCGGGATACGGGAGGGACTGGTCCTGGTCAATGCCATGCATATCACCGCCTCGGTGTTCATCAATGACGACGAGTCCGGCCTGCACCATGACTACGAGGTCTGGCTGGAGAAGCTCGCCCCCCATGAGCCGGTGTCCCAATACCGGCATAACAGCTATGAAGATAATGCCGACGCCCACCTGAAGAGACAGGTCATGGGACGGGAGGTGGTGGTGGCGGTTACCGATGGCCGGCTCGATTTCGGTACCTGGGAGCGGATCTTCTACGGTGAGTTCGACGGTCGGAGAAGGAAGAGGGTGCTGGTAAAGATCATCGGCGAATAGAGAGAGGTTCCAGGTTCACCAGCCAGGTTCCAGGTTCACGGTTCAAGGGTTCAACGGTTTTGATTACTACCAAGTGCATGAAAAGGGTTTTACATTTGTTTCTTTTAACCTTGAACCTCTGAACCGTGAACCTGGAACCCCTGGCCCCCGTTAGTGGGCCAAGAGTCCTTTATTCCGGCAGCGCGTTGCGCACCCCGGGCCAGTATTTCAAAAAATCATCCTGGTTTTTGAAAGTCACCGTCAGGGTCAGGGTATCCTTTTCAAAATAGGGGCTGTGGCCCAGGGCCGTTCCCCTGGGCAGGCCGAGGCTGCCGACCAGCCGGCGGAATTCTTTTTCCGCCTCGCTGTAGCGGGGCAGCCGTTGAGCCTGCAGCCAGGCCATCAGATTGCCCCCTTTCTGGGGGGCGTTGGCCCCGGGGTGTTCGAGGATCTGCTTCGGCCCCGGGCCGGTCAGGATCTCGGCAATTGTTGTCCGTAGACGGCCGGCCAGTTCCCGGCAGGAGGCCACCAGTTTTCGCTGGTTGCCCGTGCTCAGTTTGAGATCCCTGATGATCTCGAACAGAACCATCCGGTCGCGAAAGGAAAGTTCGAGCAGGTCCCGGGCCGCGGCCTCGTCAAGCAGTCCCCGGTCCAGGCTTGAAAGGAGCGGCTCTTCCAGGTCGAGCAGGGCGAGAAGTCGATGGATGCGGAATGGTTGCCGGGCAAGACCGAGCAACGGCAGAAAGATCCGGACGATATCGGCCTCGGCAAATACGGTTCCGGCCTTGGCCAGGAAGACTGCCTGCTCTACCGGGGAAAGGTCTCTGAAGGTGGTTGCATCTTCAAGCCGGATGGTGAACAGTTCCTCCGCCGGAAGGTCTCCGGGCAAAATCAGGCAGTTGCAGGCCTGGAGTTTTAATATCTCGCGGGCCGCCAGAAGCCGTTTACGGCCTGATACGATCTGGATTGCTGCTGCTTTTTTCCGGACAATGGGCGGATGCAGGATTCTCCCTACCCGGCTTATGGCGGCGGCCAGGGGCTCGGGAACTAATTCATCCTCAACCGGAGAAAGGCTGAACGTGGTGTCTTGCCAGTCGATCCGGCTGAAGGGGATGCGCTCAACAGCAAAGTGTTCGTGCATGGGCTTGCCTGGCGTAACCCGGTGGCTGCAAAAGAAAAGAGGGAGATACCCCGGGCACGGGTCTTCTCCCTCTTGACAGCGGTTGTGTTGTTTTTAAAAATGGTTGGTTACTGCTTGTTGATCAATGACCGCAGGATTCCCGAAGGCTTGAAGGTGACCACTCTTCTCGGCGGCAGAATCAACTCCTCCCCGGTCTGGGGGTTCCTGCCCCGGCGCGCCTTTTTGTCCTTGACGTTGAATTTACCGAAGCCGCTGATCAGCAGATCATTGTCATGGGCCAGGCAGTCCTTCATGATTCGCAGGAGGGCCTCGACAGCTTCCGTGGCTTGCGCCTTGGTCATATTATCGTGGGTCTTGTAAATCTGCTGGACCAGATCCGCCTTTGTCAGTGTCATCGCCTCGCTCCTCCATTATCAAGAAACAAAAAATCAGTTTTTGACAGCTAAAGTCCAACTAATCAGGATTATTACTTTTTGTCAAGATACTTCCTCAGGAAAGAAATTTGAAGGCGTTTTTCCCGGCATAGCGGGCCGCAGCGCCCAGTTCTTCTTCAATGCGCAGGAGCTGGTTGTATTTGGCCACCCGGTCGGTCCGGGACGGAGCCCCGGTTTTGATCTGGCCGGTGTTCAGGGCCACGGCCAGGTCGGCGATGGTGGTGTCCTCGGTCTCGCCGGAGCGGTGGGAAATAATCGCGCTGTAACCGGCCCGCTGGGCCATCTCCACCGCATCGATGGTCTCGCTGACCGAGCCGATCTGATTGAGCTTGATCAGGATCGAGTTGGCCACCCTGGTGGCGATTCCCTTGGCCAGGATGGCGGTATTGGTGACAAAGATGTCATCGCCGACCAACTGGATTTTGTCGCCCAGCCGCTGGGTCAGTTCTTGCCAGCCGGCCCAGTCGCTCTCGTCCAGCCCGTCTTCAATGGATATCAACGGATACTTATCCACCCATTCCTGGTAAAAGGCGATCAACTCAGCTGTTTCTTTCTTTGGTTTTTTCTCCGCCGCGAGCAGGTAACATTTTCCCTTGGGGTCGTATAGTTCGTTGGCCGCGACGTCCACTGCGATAAATATATCCCGGCCAGGTTTGTATCCGGCCCGGACAATGCCCTCCAGCAGGAACTCCATGGCCTCTTCGTTGGAACGGAGATTGGGGGCAAAGCCCCCTTCGTCGCCCACTGCGGTCTGATGACCTGCTTTTTTCAGCACCCCCTTGAGAGCGTGGAAGGTCTCCACCCCCATCCGCAGGGCCGTGGCAAAGCTGTCGGCGCCAACGGGCACGATCATGAACTCCTGGATATCGACGTTGTTGTCCGCATGGGCGCCGCCGTTCAGGACGTTCAGCATCGGTACTGGCAAGACCTTGGCGTTGACCCCGCCCAGATAGGAAAAAAGCGGCAGATCGAGTTCCATGGCCGATGCCTTGGCCACGGCCATGGACACCCCGAGGATGGCGTTGGCGCCCAGTTTTTTTTTATTGGCCGTATTGTCCATCCTGAGCATGGCCTGGTCGATCAGGACCTGCCGGGTGGACTCCAGGCCGATGATGTTCGGGCCGATGATCTCATTGACATTGGCGACCGCCTTGAGGACCCCCTTGCCGCCAAACCGTTTTCCGGCCTTGTCCCGCAGTTCCAGGGCCTCCAGTTTGCCGGTGGAGGCGCCGGAGGGAACCAGGGCCCGGCCGGTGGCCCCGGACTCCAGGTGCACGTCCACCTCCACGGTGGGGTTGCCGCGCGAGTCGATAACTTCTCTGCCGATAACACCTGTTATTTCACCCATTATTTTTTTTGCGCTCCTTGACCTTGAACAAAAAAATTATTTCTGAATAGACAGACAGTTTACTATACGGCCTCGCCCATTTTGAAGATGGGCAGATACATGGCCACGACCATGCCGCCGATCATGCCGCCGAGAAAGACCATCATGAACGGTTCGATCATCGCGGTCAGGTTTTCAACGGCCTGGTCCACTTCCTCATCATAAAACGCGGCGATTTTTTCCAACATCGTATCCAGGGCGCCCACTGCCTCGCCCACGTTGATCATCTGGACGACCATGCCCGGGAAAATCCCGGTTTCTTCAAGGGGCTCGGCAATCGGCCGCCCTTCGCTGATCGCATCGGCCACCCGGAACACAGCGGTTTCAATGACCCGGTTGCCCGCGGTTTTGGCCACCACGTTCAGCCCCTCGAGGATCGGCACCCCGCTCTGCAGCATGGTGCTCAGGGTCCGGGTGAACTTGGCCACCGCCACCTTCATCAGCAACTCGCCGAAAACCGGCAGTTTGAGCATCAGGGCGTCGATCTGCCGTTCGCCTTTATCGGTCTTATAATATTTTTTAAAGGCAAATACGATTACCACCACCCCGGCGAGCATGATGAGAAAATTGCTGGTCACGAAATTGCTTATATTGACCACCACCTGGGTGGGGCCGGGCAGGGCCGAGCCAAAGTCCTTGAACATTTTCTCGAATACCGGCACCACAAAGATCAGGATGACACCGAGGATTACGACCGAGATGCAGAGACAGATTAGCGGATAGGTCAGGGCGCCCTTGACCTTTTTTTTCAGGATCATGCTTTTTTCCATGAACATTGCCAGGCGGGAGAGGATGGTGTCGAGGATTCCGCCGATCTCGCCCGCATCCACCATGTTGCAGTAGAGATTGTCAAACACATCCTGGTGTTTTTTCAGGGAGTCGGCAAAGGTGGTGCCGCTTTCCACGTCCGCCCTGACCTGGCGGAGGATATTTTTGAAGGTCGGATTATCCTGCTGGTCGCCGAGTATTTCCAGGGACTGGACCAGGGGCAGGCCGGCGTCGATCATGGTGGACAACTGCCGGGTGAAGATCACCACGTCCTTGCCGGTGACCTTGGGCTGGAATATGGCAATGCCTTCCAACAGGTCCTTGGGCTTCTGCTTTATCGAACTGGGCGTAATGCGGATTTTTTTCAGGTAGGAGCGGACCGCGGCCTCGCTGGTCGCCTCGCGGGTGCCTTTTCGTTTCTCGCCGTAGGAATTCACTCCCTTCCAGATATAGACAGGCATAGATAATACTCCCTTGTTGCTTGAGTGTAGGAATCCGCCTTGGTAATGGTAAAAAAATCTGTGTTATTCTATAGTAAGATGGTTGATAAAACAAGAGTGCTGTTACCCGGGGCCGGATTATTTTCTGGTTTGTTTCATTGACATCTTGCTTTTTTTCCTTTAGTATCGTCGCTCTTTTGAAGTAAACGATCCGGAGGAGCCGGATCACGGTCCGTATCAAGATATTCCGCAACCCCTGTTCTTAAGATGTGGTCCGGGTCTGCGGAGCATGAATATAGAAAGAATTGTCCAGCCAAGGAGGTTGTTGTCATGGCAAAACAGTCTGCAGCCCAGTCGGTCAGCACCGATCAGTTTGCAAGCGGTATGTTCCAGCCCGTTGTCGAGAAATGCGAGGGGTGTGAAAGGGTGGTCGAGGTCGATGCGGTCAAGTACTGCCGCACCTATGTCAGCCCCACGTCAAAATGGCGTTTGGGTATCTGTAACTTTGCCACCCATGAGAAGCCGGAGATCGTCACCGCCAAGATCCGGGTCAACCCGTTGAAGGCGGCAAAGCGGGCCTCCAAGAAAATGAGTTGATCCATATAACGATTTTGTTGTTGGCAAGACCCCCGGTGACCTGTCCGGGGGTCTTTTTTTTGGGGCTGTTTCCCGGGCAGACCTGAGCGGTCACGGGTGGTGCGGATTTGCCTGCAGTCAGGCAAGGCGCCGGGGGCCGAAGATGGCGGTGCCGATCCGGACAAGGGTTGCCCCCTCTTCGATCGCCACCTCGAAATCATTGGACATGCCCATGGATAACTGCACCGGCCCGGCCCGGCCCAGCAGCCCCTCTTGCCGCAGCGCCTCGGCCAATTGCCGGAGTTGCCGGAAATAAGGCCTGCTGGTTTCCGGGTCGTCGGCATGGGGCGGAATGGCCATCAGACCGGTGACAATAAGGTTGCGGGCCCGGGATATCTCGCGGAGCAGGGCGCCGCACCCCTCCGGCAAGACCCCTGATTTCCGGGATTCCCGGCCGATATTCACCTGGACCAGGACCCGGAGCTTCCGGTTGCGGGTCTGGAGTCGCTGGTCCAGGGCCCGGACCAGCTTGATCCGGTCCACGGTTTCGATTACCTGGAAGTGCTCTGCCGCGATACCGGCCTTGTTGCTCTGCAGGTGGCCGATGAAATGCCAGTTGACCTTACGGCGGAGCGCTTCCGGCAGTCGGGTAATCTTGTCCCGGGCCTCCTGGGGGTAATTTTCGCCAAAAAGAAATTGCCCGCAGCACACCGCCTCCTGGATTCGTTCCAGCGGTACCCGTTTTGACACTGCCACCAGGCCGATCCCGTCCGGGTGGCGGCCCACCCGGACGGCTGCCGCCGCCACCCGTTTTCGGATCGATTCGAGATTTTTTCCTATGTCAACCATGATGCATTCGCAACAACGAAAAAGTTAACCGCAGAGGATGCGGAGCACGCAAGAAAGTGATATTATTTTAAATAATTACCTCTGTGCCCTCTGCGCCCTCTGCGGTAAAACCGGACTATTTGCGATTCCGGCAATCATCGGGGCGTCCGGGCTGGCAACCGGAAGAGCTTTTCCGCGTTTTCCGTGGTCTGCCGGGCCACCTCCTCCAGTGAGAGGTTGCGAAGACGGGCGATCTTGTCCGCGGTATAGAGAATGTAGGCCGGCATATTCCTTTTGCCGCGCCACGGTTCCGGGGCGAGAAATGGGCCGTCCGTTTCCAGCAGTAATGTTGATAGAGGAACCCGGGCGGCCACCTCGTGGAGTTCTTCGGCCTTGTTAAAGGTCACCACCCCGGGGATGGAGATATGGAAGCCTAACTCCATGACCTGTTCGGCCAGATGGATGTTGCCGGAGAAACAGTGCATCACTCCGCCGGCTGGAAACGGAGCCGCGGCCGTCAACGCGGCCATGGTTTCATCGTGGGCCCCCCGATCGTGGATGATCAGCGGCAGGTTCAGTTCCCTGCCCAGTTCGATCTGGCGCTGGAAATGTTCCCGCTGCTGTTCCTTGGGGGCATAGCACTTGACATAGTCGAGGCCGATTTCGCCGTAGGCCACCACCTTGGGATAGGCGGCCAGGGAACGAAGGCTTTCATAGTCCGCGCCGGAGATATCGGCCACGTTGTGGGGATGCACCCCCACCGTGGCAAAGACGTCACCATGCCGGTCGGCCAGCTCAAGGGCCTGACGGGATGTTTCCAGGTCAATGCCGATGGTGATCACCCGGGTGACCCCGGCCTTGGCTGACGCCTGGAGTACTTCCTCCCGGTCCGGCTGATAGGCGGCCATCTCCAGGTGGCAGTGGGTGTCCACCACCGTGACCCCGGCGGGAAGCAGGGGGAGGGGAGAACGTTTTTTCTTCTTCATTTGTTTCTTTTAACCGTGAACCGTGAACCTCTCTTGTGTCGGACAGGGTAAATTGTTTGACAAGTTCTCAGCGGACCGACTATTCTTACCATCATTTCTGAAAAGGTAAAGAGGGCTTATGTGATGTCACCGGTCTTGGAGGCCATATACGGGCGTCGGAGTATCCGTGAGTTCAGCGGGCAGCAGGTGGACCGGGAACAGCTTCTGGAGGTCATCCGGGCCGGATCCTGGGCCCCGTCCGGATTGAACAACCAGCCCTGGCGTTTTGTCCTGGTCCGCGATGACAGGATCCGTGAACAGCTGGCGGAACAGACCCGTTACGGTCATATCGTCCGGGCCGCCCGCGCCTTGATCGTCGTCTATCTGGATGAGAACATGATGTATGACCCGGTCAAGGACCACCAGGCCGCCGGGGCCTGTATCGAGAATATGCTGCTTGCCGTTGAGGCATTGGGTCTGGGCGCGGTCTGGCTGGGCCAGATTCTGAAAAACAAGCAGCAGGTCAACCGGATTCTGGACCTGGGTCCCGAGTATGATCTGATGGCGGTCCTGGCCATTGGTCATCCCCTGCACCGGAATCAGAGTTCCAAACGTAAGCCGGTGAGTGAACTGGTACTCAAGGAGTATTGACGGGTTCGTAACAATCCCAAACGCTTCAAATGACACCCAACTAAGCCAACAACTTACAAGGTGACACACGTCCGTTGTCTTCTAACAATACATCAGACGATTGACACGCGGGTTGTTGCGAGACCGACAATATTGACGGGCCCGTTGGTTTCAACTGTGAGAAGAGGAGAGCAATAATGAGAGTATTACCGAAAAGCGGAAAGACCGGCGGCCGGATCTGGTTGTTGATTCTCGGCATGGCCCTGTTTCTGGCCGGTTGTGCCGAAATGAACTTCAGCGGCCAGGGTGACGAGACCCTTGCCCCGCCGGCCCCGGCGCCGGCCCCCTATGCGGCTGTTGATTTCCAGGATATCCAGGTGCCTGCCGAACTGACCTGGGACCGGGAAAACAGCATGTCGATCAAGACCGAATCCTTTGCCGGCGGCACCTTGAAATTCGACGGCCGGGTGGAGGTCAACTCGCTGGTCGACTTCTTTGTCAACTCCATGGCCAATAACCAGTGGAAACTGGTGGGTTCGGTGAAGTACGAAAATATCCTGCTGGCCTTTACCAAGCCGTACAAGACCTGTACCATCAGTATTTTTGAAAACAAGTACAGCGGTAAGACCAGTGTCTACATCTATGTTACCGATGATATTGCCGCCCGGACCGGGATGAACCCGGGTGGTGGCAGCACCTTCCGTTAACCAGCAGGTCCGTTGTGACTGATATCCTTTCCGGAAAACGTATCCTGCTGGGTGTCACCGGCAGCATTGCCGCATACAAGACCGTGGACTGGCTCCGCGAACTGCGCCGGGCCGGGGCCGAGGTGACGGTGGTGATGACCGGGTCCGCTACCCGGTTCGTGGCCCCGCTCACCTTTGCCGCCCTGTCCGGGAATCCGGTCCATACCGATATGTTTGCCCGCCGGGCCGCGGAGACGATTCCCCATATTTCCCTGGCCCGGGACCATGACCTGATTCTGATCGCCCCGGCCACGGCCCGGACCGTGGCCCGGCTGGCCCACGGCCTGGCCGAAGATCTGCTTGCCACCGTGGCCCTGGCGGCCCGGGTACCGCTCCTGGTCTGTCCGGCCATGAACTGCCGGATGTATACCCACCCGGCCACCCAGGCCAACCTGGAGCGACTGCGGGGATACGGTTACACGGTGCTCGATCCTGGTGCCGGTGCCATGGCCTGCGGCGACGAGGGGCCCGGCCGGCTGCCGGAGTGGGATCTTGTGCAGGAGGCGATCCGGGCCGCTTTTTCTCCCCAGGATCTGGCCGGGCATACCGTCCTGGTCACTGCCGGCCCGACCCGGGAACACCTTGATCCGGTCCGTTTCCTCTCCAACCGTTCCACCGGCAAGATGGGATATGCCCTGGCCCGGACCGCCCGTTACCGCGGCGCCGGGGTCATCCTGGTCAGCGGGCCCACCGGATTGCCCCCTCCTCCGGGGATAGAGATGATCCGGGTGGATACCGCGCTGGAGATGCGGGATGCGGTGCTGGCCGCTGTTGACCGGGCCGCGGTGGTGGTGAAGAGCGCCGCGGTTTCGGATTTCCGGCCCGCGCACATGGCTGCGCATAAGATTAAAAAAGATGACGCCGGCAACACCCTGGAACTGGTGCGGAACCCTGATATCCTGGCGGAACTGGGGGAGAGGCGCGGGGATAAAAAAATGCCGCTGCTGGTGGGGTTTGCCGCTGAGAGCCGTGATCTGCTCGCTGAGGGGCGCCGTAAACTCAAGGCCAAGAAGCTCGATCTGATTGTTGTGAACGACATCACCGACCCTGACGCCGGGTTCGGCACTGAGACCAACCGGGTGCTGCTCATCGACCGGACCGGGGGAGAAGAAGAGTCGCCGCTGCTTTCCAAGGGAGAGATCGCCTCCCGGATCTGGGACCGGGTTGTCGATCTCCTCTCCTGAATTTCAACCAAGACAAGACTCCAGGGAAGGTGGAAAGCTACCTGTTAATGGTAACGGCGGATCGGGGTTTTTCAGCAGTAACCAGTCAGGCCGGTCTCTTTATTCTGAAAACCCCTGGAAAGCGGCCTCGTAGACGGCAATCACCTCCGCCAGGGTGGGCTTGCGCGGGTTGTTCTGCACCGGCCGGGTCACGGTGAGGGCGATTTCAGCCATCTCCGGGATTTTTTCCCTCGGGATGTTAAGCCCTGCCAGGGTCTCGGGAATATTTACATCTCCGTTCAACCGGATTATCGCCTCAACGGCCAGTTCGCCGGCCTCCCGCTCGCTCAACCCCTCGGTGTCATAGCCCATTATCTCGGCCGCCACCGCATACTTTTCCGGGCAGCCGATGATATTGTAGGCCACCACATAGGGGAGGAGTACGGCATTGGCCAGGCCGTGGGGAATGTTGAACATCCCGCCCAGGGGATAGGCCATGGCATGCACCAGCCCGACCCCGGCGGTGGCCAGGGCCTTGCCGCCCAGCAGACTGCCCATCAGCATGGCTGAACGGGCCTCGATGTTATCGCCGTTGGCATAGGCGATGGGCAGGTTCCGGCTGATCAACTCCATGGCCTCCAGGGAGTACATCTCCGAGATCCGATGGGCCTGGGTGGAGGTGTAGGCCTCCAGGGCATGGACAAAGGCGTCAATGCCGGTGGTCGCGGTTACGGCCGGCGGCAGGCTTCTGGTCAGTTCCGGGTCGAGCAGGGCCGCCTCGGGATAGAGGGGGTCACCGTTCATCCCGCCCTTGGAGCGGGTTTTTTCATTGATAAATACCGCGGTAAAGGTGACCTCGGCGCCGGTGCCGGCCGTGGTGGGGACCATGATCTTGGCAACCCCGGGTTTTTTGATCTTGCCCAGCCCCAGGTAGTCTTCGGCCTTGCCGTGGTTGGTGAGCAGAATGCTGATTGCCTTGGCAATATCCAGGGCCGAGCCGCCGCCAACCCCGACCACGCAATCGGCCCCGGCCTTTTTTGCCAGATCCGTGCCAGCATCGGCCAGCCTGAGTCCGGGTTCCGGCTCCACCTGGTCGAAGATGGTAACCGGTACTCCGGCCCTGGTCAGGGGTGCGGTGACCCGGTCAAGCAGGCCGGCGGCCTTGAGCCCGGGGTCAATAACCAGAAAAACCTTGCTGCCGCCGGTCTCAGCCACCAGGTCGGCAAGATCGTTGATCACGCCGGCGCCGAAACGGATGCGGGTGGGTTGGGTGATGGTGAATGATTGGGTGTGCATGGCAGATCCTTCGCCGTGTGATCAAGTCACACCGCTGTATTTTTTAGCTGATGCGTGCTAAGTTGATTGGCCATCCGGAATGTGTGGATTCCCGGGTGGGGCGCATGGCGCGGGAAGCAATCCATAATACATCCCTTGAGCTTTGGACCGGTCGTCCGGTTTATGATTCCAGACGACACAGTCTAACCCCTATTCGGGGATAAGTGCCTTCACAAAATTATTTTCTTGCGAAAAAAACAAGAAAATAATTTCCAAGGCACTAATGCCGGGCCTGGATAAAAGACATTGAAAAACACCCCGAACGACAGGCGAAGAGGCCTGGGAATGATCATGGAACAGCGGCCCAGTAAATCCGAAATCAAGCGGCAGTACAAACAGATCGAACAGTTGGCCCAGGAACTGGCCGCCTTGTCCGGCAAGAATATCAGGGCATTACCTTGCGATGACGAACTGCGGGATGAGATTCTCCGGACGCACCCTTTGAAAGGGGGAGCCCGAAAGCGGCAGATAAAGTATCTTGCCAGGTTCCTCCGCCAGCAAGGACCGGTGCTGGAACTGCTCGGTTTTTTGAAGCAGCGCAAGGGCTCCCATCTGCAGGAAACAAGGGAATTTCATGAGCTGGAGCGGTTCCGGGATGCGATTCTTTCCGCTGCCATTATCGAGGCCGGGGAGGCTGAGGAGCAGGGCGGGCCGGTTCCTGAAAAAAGGCAGGCCGAGTGGGATGCCCTGGCCACGGCGGTGCGCGGTTTTCCGGAACTTGATGTCCAGGCGGTAACCGGATCGGCCCGGGATTTTGCCCGGACCCGGAATCCCCGATACCGGCGCGAGGTCTTCCGTCAGCTCAAGGCGGCCATGGAACGGCAAAAATTTGCCGGGAAAAGGGAATAATTCATGGAATACAGAAGCGGAAGTATCGGCCGGGTTTTTACGGTCCGGTTTGATGATGGCGACGATTTCCTGGGCGGGCTGCGGGAGCTGGCCCGCAAGGAGGAGATCAAGTGCGGCTGGTTTCAGGTGCTGGGCGGCCTGCGGCAGGCAGGGGTGGTGGTCGGGCCAAAGGAGCCGGTGATGCCGCCGGAGCCGATCTGGCGGGATATTGACACCGCCCGGGAGGTACTCGGCTTTGGCACCATCTTCTGGGATGACGAGGGGCCCAGAATCCATCTTCACGCGGCCCTGGGCGAGCAGGGCGAGGGGCTCATCGCCTGTGTCCGGAAAAAGACCAGGGTATATCTCATCCTTGAGGTCTTTATCGTCGAGGTGCAGGGAGTTGAGGCGGGCCGGCCCTGGTTCGAGGCCGGCGGATTCAACCGGCTGGCCTTTTATTGATACCTGGGTCCGGGGCGGGTGGAGAGGGAGGATTGATTGATGGCGGCAGACAGAACAGACAGGGCCGGGAGCAGGTTGCGCCAGGGCGCCTCTGTTGTCCTGTTTCAGCTCCATGCCCCGGGAGCTGCTGCGGTTTTTCTGGCCGGTGATTTCAATGGCTGGGAACCTGACGCGGTCAGGTTCCGGCTGCGGAGGTACCGGGGTGATATCTGGAAGAAAAAGGTGGCCCTGGAGCCCGGTCGCCACCAGTACCGCTTTGTGGTGGACGGCTGCTGGTGGACCGATCCTGCCAATCCCCAACGGATTGTCAACCCCTACGGCACCGAGAACTCGCTGATCACGGTATTGTAACAAAGGCCGTTTCCAGCGGGATTGCCGGGTTCTATTCCTCGTCGGCAACTATTTTTATCAGCTTGTCGCCGGGCTGAACCGCGTCGCCCAGCTTGGCAAAGATCTCCATCACCGTGCCTTCGACAGTGCTGGTGATCGGGGTCTGCATCTTCATTGCTTCCAGGACCAGCAGCCGGTCGCCCACGGCCACCACCTGGTCTTCCTTGACCTGGATCTCGCACACATTGGCCCCGAACGGGGCGCGGATATCGCCGGACCTGGCCAGCTTTTCGATTTCTGCCTTGTTCAGCGCCGGTTCAGCGGCGGCAGCGCCCTCCCGGGCCTCTTCCTGGAAGACAAAGGAGCGCTGGTGGTGGTCCAGGTTGAGATAGATGTTGGACTCGGTGCCGTCCTCGCTCTTCTGCTTGGGTCCGATCTCAATGATATGCTCCTTGCCGTAATGGTCGGTGAACTTCAGGGTCTCGCCCAGCTTGAAGCCGCCCCGGCGCAGGAAGATGCTCGGCGGCAGCACGTAACTGCGGCCGAACTTCTCCTCGAACTTGAAGAAGTTCACTGCATCGTTGGGATGCTGGAGATAGGTGACCAACTGCTGGTCAGTGGGCGCGCGGCCCAGCCTGACGGCAAGGTTCTCCCTTTCTTTTTCAATATCAATATCCTCGATATCGGCAACATTGTCTTGCTCGTCAAGGAGCTTGCGCCAGTCAGAGCCGAACACCTTTTCATAGATCCAGTCCGCCGGTTGATAGAAGGGAAAGGGGCCGTACTTGCCCAGCAGCAGGTTCTTCAGGTCGCCGGACGGGTTGCCGTAGCGTTCCCCGCCCAGCACGTTGCTCACCGCAGTGGTCCAGAGGATCTGCGAACCCGGGGTCACGCTCCACCAGTTGCCCAGCTCGATCTGCACCCTGGGCAGTTCCTTGTGGAGGATCTCCGGCATCTTGTCCAGGAACTTGCCCTTGACCGCCTGCTCGAAACTGGAGCCCATGGCGCCGCCCGGCAGCTTGTGAATCTGCACGGTGGGTGAAAAGCCCTTGAACTGGGACTCAAAGTACTCGTAATGCTCCCGTTCGTTGCGCAGCACCTCCGAGGTTTCGATCACCGCCTTTTCGTCCAGACCTATTGCGGTCTTGCCATGGTCTTTCAGGGTATGGACCACTGACAGGATCGGCGGCGGACCGTAGTAACCGGTAAAGGCATGGTCGGTGGCATCGACAATGGTGGCGCCGTTCAGGACCGCGGCGGTGATCCGGCCGATGTCGTTGCCGTCGGTGTTGTGGCCGTGGTAGTGGACAACCAGGTCCGGGTATTTCTGCTTGATCGCCGCGACCAGGTCGCCGATCCGTTTCGGGGTGCCCAGGCCGCCGTGGTTCTTGATACAGAGCAGGATCTCGTTGCCGGTGACCTCAAGGATCTCGCCCACCTTGCCGACATAATAGGCATCGGTGTGTTCCGGGCCGGTGGAGAAGCAGATCGAGGGCTCCAGGATCTTGCCTGCCTTCTGCACCTCCTCGAATACCGCCTGCATGTTGGGGACGTGGTTCATGAAGTCAAAGACCCGCCACACATCCACGTACTTGGCAAACTCCCTGACCACCAGCCGGATAACGTTCTGGGGATAGGGACGGTAGCCGAACAGGTTCACCCCCCGGCACAGGGTCTGGAACATGGTGTCAGGCATCTTTTCCCGCAGCAGTTCCAGCTTGAGGAAGGGGTCGACCTGCTTGCGGAGGATGTCCACGTGGATGGAGGCCCCGCCGCTGATCTCCAGGGAAAAATATCTGGAACGTTCCCGGGCCGGGGCGGCCAGCAGGTCGGTATGCAGCAGGATCCGGTTCTTGAAATCGGACTGGGACATGTCACGGGTGGTATTGGTGACATAATATCCGTCGGCCCGGCGGAATATATCCAGGACCTCGGTAATACTCATGCCTTGAACTATCTGTTCCATGTTGATTCCTTCCTTCTATAGTTATCTGCAAGTCGCCACAAAGTGCCGGACTCGTCATGCCGGAGTGACGCCTTTCATTATTTCGTTGTGCCCGGCCGGTACGGTCCCGCCCTGCCGGTTATATTTCCCGTGCCCTTAGATGGCATAGGGGTTTTCCTGCTTAAAATGGATCTCCGCGATCAGCCGGGCCAGTTTGTTGGCCTCGTTGTCATCGTCCTGATAGTTGACCAGGTCCGGATGGGTGTCGATAAAGGAGGTGTCAAAGTCCCCTTTTCTGAAATCCGGGTCGTCGATCAGATTCAGGTAGTAGGGGATGGTGGTCTTGGGCCCGGCGACAACGTAGTTGCGCAGGCAGCGGCGCAGCCGGTCCACGGTCTCGTTCCAGCTGAAGCCGTGTACCGTCAGTTTGACCAGCAGGGAGTCGTAAACCTCGGGGATGGTAAAACCCTGGTAGACGAAGCCGTCCAGCCGGACGCCGTAGCCGCCCGGCGAGCGGTAGACGGTCACCGTCTTGCCGCCTTCGGGCATGAAGTTGTTCTGGGGGTCCTCGGCATTGATCCGCATCTCAATGGCAAAGCCGCGGATCTGGACATCGTCCTGGGAAAAGGCCAGTTTTTTGCCCAGGGCCAGTTTGATCTGGGTGCGGACGATATCAATGCCAGTGACCATCTCGGTGACCGTATGTTCCACCTGAACCCGGGTGTTGATCTCCATGAAGTAGAAGTTCATCTCCCGGTCCACCAGGAATTCCACGGTGCCGGCATTGGTGTAGTTGGCGGCCCGGGCCGCCTTGACCGCGGTTTCGCAGATCCGGTTAATGAGTTCCTGGTCCTGGATCAGCGATGGGGCGATTTCCACCAGCTTCTGGTTGCGACGCTGGATCGAACAGTCGCGGGTGCCGAGGTGGACCGTGGTGCCGTAGTTATCGGCAATGATCTGCACCTCCACATGCTTGGGATTAAGCACTACCTTTTCAAGGAAAAGGGCGTCATTGTTAAAGGCGGCCCTGGCCTCGGCCCGGGCCATGGGTATTTCCTCGATCAGCTGCTTTTCGTCATCCACCCGGCGGATGCCGCGGCCGCCGCCGCCGGCCTTGGCCTTGAGCATCACCGGGTAGCCGTGCGTATCGGCAAAGGCCTTGGCCTCGGCAACGCCCTGGTCGCCACCGGCCAGTTCCCGGGTACCGGGCACCATCGGGATATCGGCTTCGGCCATGATCCGCCGGGCCATGACCTTGTCGCCCAGGCTGCTGATTACCTCGGGGCTGGGGCCGATAAAGGTGATGCCGTTCTCCTCGCAGGCCCTGGCAAAGTCCGGGTTTTCGGCCAGAAAACCGTAGCCGGGATGGATGGCGTCGGCCCCGGCTTTCTTGGCCGCCTTGATTACCTTGTCAATGTTCAGGTAGTCGCTGCGGGGGCCGTCGCCCAGCCAGATCGCCTCGTCAGCCACCCGGATATGCAGGGCCTCGCTGTCCGGTGTTTCATAGATTGCTACGGCGTTATAACCAAGCTCCTGGATGGCCCTGATGATCCGCAGGGCGATCTCGCCTCGATTGGCAACCAAAATTTTTTTCTTCAAAACAATCCCTCAAGCCATGGATATTGATATTGCAGAGTTGCGGTTTCTTTTTGATTGTTACAGTTGTGCCTTGACGTTCGAGATGGTGTGGAAAGGATATCGCCACCACCCGAGCGCCTGGATAAACCCCTTTTAAAAACGATCCGTGGAACTGCGGAATCTAAAAGAAGGAGACACGGGATATGCTCATGGAGTCGCCCTGTATGACGGTATTCATGTCGGGACAACTCTTTAACTCTAGCATAGAGTCGGCCGCCGGGCAAGAAAAAGGTGGCAGCGATTCGTTTGAAGCGGTTATCGTTGATAATATTAATGCAAAAAAAAACTGTACAGCCCTGGAAAGTATGGTAAGAAAGACACACTAGTTTTCACCTTAAGACCGATCTTAATGTAGCCATATCAGGAAACTATCCTAAAAAAAGAAGCAGTGGAGGCGCAAAATGGTCAAGAACGCGAGAGGTTTTACCCTGATTGAGCTGATCATGGTTATTGTAATCCTGGGTCTTCTGGCCGTGGTGGCCATCCCCAAGTATCAGAACCTGCGCACCGAAGCAGCCCGGGCCTCGGCCGACGGGGTCTATGGCGCGGCCCAGGCCGCGGCGGCGATCAACTTCGCCACCCGGCTGGTGAGCGCCAGCCAGGCCACTGCGATCACCAATGCCACCACCCTGTTTTCCGCCATGGATGGGACCCCGGAAGGATGGACCTACGGCTCCAGCACCCGGATCACCGCCAGCCTGGCCGGCACCACCTATACCATCAATATTGCCACCACCGAGGATCCCGGCGGCAGCACCCCACCGACCCGCAAGGCGGTTCTTCACAAGGACTGGTAACCGCCAGCTGATTTTTTTATTCTTGCCGGCTAGTTGGCCGGGATCAAGGAAGACAGGGGAGACGGCTCTTGCCTGAGCCGGACTCCCCTTTGTTTCAGGAATCTCCGGATGGCCTCGGCCCCTTCATTGTCACCGCCCGCTTTCAGCATCCGCTGGAGCTGGGTCCAGGCAAAGTAGTTCTGCGGAAACAGCCTGGTGATCTCCAGGTAGGTCTGGTAGGCCTGTTCGATTTCATTGGCCAGGATAAATACCCGGGCCAGTTCCAGCCGCAGTTTCAACTGCCGGTCGAGCAGTCCGGCCGACTCTTGTTGGATTGCCTCCTGCAATACAGCCGCCGCCTCGGGGAATTTTTTTTCAACGGTCAGGATATCGGCCTCCAGGATCTCCGCCTCAAAGGCGTGTCCGTCCAGGGTCTTGAGCTGGTTGATCAGGTCGCGCAGTTCTTCTTCCCGCCCCTGGCGCAACAGAATCTGGCCGATGAAGAGATAGCTGTGGCGGAAGGCGCCATGGTCGGCGAGCAATTTCCTGAACACGTCCAGCGCCTCATTGAACCGCTTTTCCAGAAACAGGGCCGTGCCCAGGTTGTAGAGTACGATTTTCCGGTCCGTATCCGTTTCAGCCGCAACAAGGGCCTGGTTGAATATCTCGATTGCCGCGGCCGGGTCACCGCCGTCGGTGAGCGCGGCGCCCTTGTTGTTCAAGGCCCGGGCCGGCGCGGCGCCGCGTTCCAGGTCAACGGCCCAGAACTGTTCCGCCCGGTTCCATTCGTCATTCCTGGTAATGGTCCAGAATGACCAGAGCGCCAGGAGGAGCAGGAGCGCCACCCCTGACCTGCGCAGGGATCTGGGGGAGACCATTGAGAGCCCGGCCGGGACCAGGAAGGCGGAGGGCAGGTAGAGCCGGTGGATAAAGGCCAGTTCCAGGTTGGCAAAGGTCGATTCCACGGCCAGGGCAAGAAAGAAGAAGAGGATTCCAAATCCCGGGAGCGGCCGGCAAAGGCGAACACGCCAGGCCAGGCCACAGGCCCCGAGCATGGCAAGCAGTCCGGGCAGGGTGGTCCAGGGGCTGAACAGGCTGCGGGAGACCAGCGGATCATAGGCAAGGTGCAGCCGGGAGGGCAGCGGCAGAAGATAGAGGCCCAGGTAATGCCAGACGATTCGCCACTGGGTCATGACCCGCTCCCAGGGGCTGAAGTTCCGGCCGGGATAGGTGGCGAACCAGTCCGGCAGCCTTTCCAGGAAGATGAGTCCCGGGATCAGTGCGGCCAGCAGTCCGATGATTACGATAAACCGATATTGTTTGGCCCTGGGAGACGGCCCGATGATCGCATCGAGCAGGAGCAGGGCCAGGGGCAGGGTGAGCACGATCTCCTTGCTGGCCAGGCCGAGCAGGAAACAGGCCCCGATCAGGAACCAGGCAGTGACCAGGGACAATGATTTCCGGCGCCAGCAGAGAAAGATCAGGATAGCCGCCAGGTAGAACAGGGTGGCCAGGCCGGTCATCCGCTGGACAATATAGGTCACGGCCTGGGTCTGCACCGGGTTCAGGGCCCAGAGCGCCGCTGACCAGAAAGCAAGGGCGGAGCGGAAGGCGTGGTCAATGGTTTTGTCTGACAACGGCGAGGTGGTTGCCAGGGGAAAGATCAGGATAATCCGGTAGAGGAGCAGGCAGTTGATCAGGTGCAGGCCGATATTGAACAGGTGATAGCCAAGCACGTTGAGGCCGTCCAGCCAGTAGTTGACCGCAAAGGAGAGCATGGCCACCACCCGGCTCGACGAGACCGGCGAGTGCAGGGCCTTGATGATCTCGGTGAAGTTCTGCGGATGGACCGCCTGGTTTTCAATGATATTGGGGAAATCGTCAAAAACAAAGGGCGCCCCCAGGGAGGGATAGTAGGCCAGGCAGATAAAGGCGGCCAGAACCAGGCCATGGAGGATCTCAACCCGGCCCGGGGTTGCCGGGAACAGAGGCGCCCTGGCAAGGGCGGGCATGCTGGCGGCATTTTTTTCGGAGTGAGTCATAGGTTCAGAAATCAGAAGCCGGAATACAGAGGATGGAGGACAGAGGACCTGCCTTCGCATAAAGCTTCGGTGGGCAGGCAGAGGACGGAAAGTCTCTATTCGTATCATCTATACTGTAACTATTCAGCAGTGCCTCAGATGTGCGCAAGCAGGGTGGAGAACTATAGTTTGCTATGTGAGCCGGCCTGATCGCGCGCAGGTAAGCGTAGACTCCGGGTGGGGTGCTGCTGAATAGTTACGTTTAATATATCTGGTCGCTGGACAGGCCGAGCACGGCCTTGTCCAGCTTTTTCCGGCTGATGATCCCGTAGCCGCGCACAATCCGCATCTCAAAGCTGTTGCTGGCCTTCAACTCCTCGCGGACATGGGAGGAGAGCACCTTTTTCATCATCGCGGTCTCGTGATCGAGCACATACCGGTTCATGGCCAGGGAAAACCCGTTGATATCGTCATACACGGTTATCACGATCCGGTTAAGCCTGGTCACCTTGCCGTAATGGGCCATCAGTTCACGGCGGGAGTCGAACTCCTCCTCGTTCATCCACAGGCCCAGGTAGGTCTCCGTGATCTTGAAACCGTGTTTGTGGGTGATCATATAAGACCAGAGCTTGTAGTTCTCCAGCTCAATGAAGCGGATGGAGGTCCGGTTGTCCCTGGTCTGCAGCAGACATTTCACCAGCTTCTGGGACTTGATATGGCTTGGGTCAATCATGACAACCTCTAAAACTAAATTTTTTACCGCGGTGAATCCAGGCTTTTCGGAGTCTCATTTAATTCGCTTACCTGCGAGTTTATCTTTCTCTTGTAACCGTTCACCAGGGGTTACAAATTTACGGAAACCACCGGCCTGTAAGCGTTTACCAGGGCCACGGATTCGTGCAAGCAGGCCGGCGAATCTATAGTATGCCTATGTGAGCCGGCCTGATCGTGCGAAGATGGGGTGCTGGTGAACGCTTACTTTCTCTTTATATCCGTCATTCGTAAACATTCAGTAAACCCCTCCTATCGGGAAAGGGGTCTTCTTCTACCGACGGCCGCTCCATTGAGAAGGGCTGACCTGTTCATAAACAGGCTATCAAGCAGGAACTCGCTTCGCCGCGGCGGCGATTCGGAAGCCATAAGCATATCCTGCCGAAGTTGTTTCAATTTCCGCTTTTGCCGTCACGGCCGCGGCTCAGGGTCCGCTACACCGTTCGGTATAAGAAAACCCCTTTCCCGGTCCAACCTCAAACGTACGGGGTTTATCGAAACCTTAGCGTCATTCGGTCTTCAGCCCCGCATCACGTTCATCATGTCCCACATCGGCATGAAGATGGCCAGGGCAATCAGCCCGACCACACAGCCCATGACCAGCAGCAGGAGCGGCTCGATCAGGGTAGCCAGGTTCTTGATGGTGTAGTTGGTCTCGGTATCGTAATAATCAGCCACCTTGTCGAGCAGTGCATCCAGTTCCCCTGTTTCCTCGCCCACCGCCACCATCTGCACCACCATGGCCGGGAAATGGGGATGCTTGGCCATGGCGATGTTAAGCGGCACCCCATCTTCAACGTCGTCCAGCATCCGGCCGGCCATGCGGAAAAGAAGCAGGTTGTCCAGGGCGCTGGCAGCCAGCCGGAGTCCGTTGACGATATCAATGCCGCTTTTTCCCAGTACCGCCAGGACCCGGCAGAAGCGGGAGAGGTAGATCTTTTTCGAGAGTTCGCCGATGATCGGCAGCCGCAGGAGTAACCGGTCGCGGGCCAGGACAACGGTTTCGTACTGCAGGGCATAATGCCAGGCCATTGCCGCCAGGGCCGCGGCCACGCAGATCCCCAGGAAGTTATGGGACATGAAGTTGCTGGCTGCGATCATGACCTGGGTGGGCAGGGGCAGCGCGGTCCTGGAGCTGGCAAAGAGGGTGACGAATTTCGGCACCACAAAGGTCATCAGAAAGGCCACCGCGCCGACAATGGCCATCACCACCAGCTTGGGATAGCGGGTCGCGGTCCTGATCCGCTCGCGGATGTCTTTTTCGTTTTCATAGAGATCAGCCAGGTACTCGAAGGAGTTGTTCAGGTTGCCGGTCTCTTCGCCGATCCGGACAATATTGATGAACAGCCGGTTAAAGGTCCGGGGAAAGAGGCTGAAGGCCTCACTCATGCTGGAGCCGGCTTCCAGTTCCGCGCCAATGGTTGTCAGCAGCTTGCCCAGTTTGGGGTTGAGGGTCTGCCTGGTCATGATCTCCAGGGCCTGCAGGACCGCAACCCCGGCCGAGAGCATGGTGCCGAGCTGGCGGCAGAAGAGGATCAGGTCATCGATGGTCACCCCGCCGAACCGGTCGGCAAGGGAGAGTTTGAGTCTGGTGAAAATGTCTGCATCGCCGCCAGCCTCCTGTTCCGCGACAATGTCGATCCGGATCGGGGTCATGTTGTTTTCAACCAGCCAGGTCTCCACCTGATGGACGATTTCAGCGGACCGTTTTCCGCTGATCTGTTTTCCCGAGGCGTTGATCGCCTGGTAACGGAAAGTCGGCATGACCTACTCCTGGGCCTCAAGGGTGACCCGGAGTACCTCGTCCAAAGAGGTGAGTCCGGCAAAAACCTTCTTGAGTCCGGCCCGGCGGAGGGGAACAACGCCCTCGGCCGCGGCCATCATGGCGATCTCGTGGCTGGCCGATTTGGTCACGATCAGATCCTTGATGGCGTTGCCGATCGGCATGATCTCGTAGATAGCCATCCGGCCGCGGTAGCCGGACTCGTCACACTCCTTGCAGCTGCCGGGCTGGTAGAAAACCCGATCCTCCTGGACCGGGATGTTCAGTTCCTCCTGCAGGGCGGCAGGGGGGCTGAAGGAGTGCCTGCAGAGCGGGCAGAGGAGCCGTACCAGCCGTTGGGCCACCACCAGGCCCAGGGAGGAGGAGATGAGAAAGGGCGGGATCTCCATGTCGATGAGCCGGGCCACGGCGCCAACCGCGTCGTTGGTATGCAGGGTAGACAGGACCAGGTGACCGGTGAGGGCCGCCTGGATGGCGATCTCCGCTGTTTCCAGGTCGCGGACCTCGCCGATCATGATCACGTCGGGGTCCTGGCGCAGGATGGACCGCAGGGCCGAGGCAAAGGTGAGGTCGGCCTTGGGATTGACCTGGATCTGGTTGATGCCCGGCAGCTCGTATTCCAGGGGGTCCTCAACAGTGACGATATTCTTCTCCGGCGAGTTGATGTAGTTCAGGGCCCCGTAGAGGGTGGTGGTCTTGCCGCTGCCGGTGGGGCCGGTTACCAGGAGTATCTCGTGGGGATGGAGCAGATGTTTTTCAAAAATATCCTGCTGCTCCGGCTCAAAGCCGAGATCCTGGAGGCTGATCCTGACCTTGGCCTTGTCCAGCAACCGCATGACCACCTTTTCCCCGGCCTGCAGGGGCAGGGTCGAGACCCGGATGTCAAAGGAGCGGCCGGAGACCGGGATCTCGAAACGGCCGTCCAGGGGTTTCCGTTTTTCACCGATATCCATCCGGGCGAGGATCTTGATCCGGGAGACAATGCTGGGGTGGGACTCCAGCGGGAAACTCAACGATTCCCGCAGAATGCCGTCCACCCGGATCCGGGTCCGCACCTTTTTGGGGGTGGGCTCGATATGGATGTCGCTGGCCCGGCTGCGCACCGCCTGGAGGATGATCCGGTCCACTGCCTGGACCGCGTCGAACTCCTTGGCCGCGGCCCGGGTTGCCTTGCTCGCCTGGGGGGGCATGGGCTGGGCCGTGTTTCCGTGGTAGCGGTCAATGGCGGCGATTATTTTTGATTCTTCGGCAACACAGGTGACGATGTGGTCCTTGATGTAGCGGGAAGCATCGTCCAGGGCAAAGATATTCAGCGGGTCGGCAAAGGCCACCAGGGTCTCCCCGGGCCGTTTGCCCACGGCGAGCATTTTATGCTTCCGGGCGATCATCTCCGGCACGAGCCTGATCACCTCGGGGTCAAGGATGATCCGGTTGAAATCGATGAAAGGGATGTGGAGCTGTTTGGCCACGGTTTTGGCCACGGTCTCTTCAGTGGCAAAGCCCAGTTCCCGCAGCGCCTCACCCAGCTTGATCTGCCGTTCCCTGCCAAAGGCCAGGGCCTGCTGGAGCTGATCAACGGTGATCAGCCCGCCTTCCACCAGGATGTCGCCAAAACGTTTTTTTTTGGCTGGTTGTATTTGCATGACCGGTTTGCCCTGGGGATCCGCTTGAGTATTGTTCGTAATTCGATATGGTCGGTCAATACCGTGACCCGACGATTCATTTCATGGGGACAGAAAACATTATATTCCTGGCCGCGATCATTGCTCCATGTTTTTTCACCCCTGGCCCACTGTCATCCGTCTAAGGCCGGATGGCAACCAGGTTGGCCAGATCCCGGATGACACGTTCGGCAAAGTCGGGTCGCAGGGACAGGATGCATGCTATCAGCGCCAGCGAAACGGCCCCGGCCAGGAGCAGGCCCCGCCGGGACCGGTTGAACCGGGGAGTACCTTTTTGATCCAGGGCCAGGGATGCGTCCGCCTGGCTGAAGATGGAGGCGGTCAGACGCGGAGAATGCCTGGAAAAGGCCACCAGCAGAGCCCGGGCCGCCAAGCGGTTGATCCGGCGCGGCACCCCGTTGGTCAGTCGCCAGAGGCGCTGCCGGGCTCGCCGGCCCATGACCAGGTTGTCCCGCCCGGCCCGGGCCAGCCGGAAGTTCACATAGGATACCGTCTCCTCGGGGGTGAGCGCTGGCAGGGTCTCGATGATCGTTATCCGCTGGAGGAGCTGGCGCAGGTTCGGTTGCCGCAGTTTGTGGCGCAACTCCGGCTGGCCGACCAGGATGATCTGCAGCCACTTCTGCCGGTCTGATTCAAAGTTGGAGAGCAGCCGCAGCTGTTCGATGGTTTCATCGGGGAGATTCTGGGCCTCGTCGATGATCACAGCCAGCCGCCGGTTGTCACTGGCCAGGGCAAAGAGATAACCGTTCAATTCCCGGAGCAGGGATTCCATGTTGTCGGAGGCGGCCGCGGTTTCCCGGCCCACGTCCACCAGGATGGCCTGGAGCAGTTCGGCCGGGGAAAGCAGGGGCGAGAGGATGAGCGCGGTTTCATACTCATCCTTGAATTCGGCCCGGAATTCGGCGAGCAGCATTCGCAGGAGCAGGGTCTTGCCGGTTCCCACCTCACCGGTGATGATGATAAACCCCTCGCCCTGGCGGATTCCGTAACGGACCACCCGCAGGATCGCGTTGTGGCCGGCGGACCGAAAAAAGAAACGGCGGTTGGGGGTGAGCAGGAACGGCTCCTCGCTGAGACCGAAAAAGGCCAGGTGGGGCGCGTGGTTCCAGGGGGGCTGATCCGCCCGGGAAGGGGATGGCGAGATTGCTGTTGTCAGGTCTGTTTTCATGTCCGGTTATCTGTTTACCGGCAGTACCACGGCGGCCCGGCTCTGGGGGCCGTTGAATTCCCCGGCATGTTTGACCGCCAGGCTCCAGCCCTGGTAATCGCCCAACCGGACCGCGTACCAGATCTGTCCGTTTCCAGAGGTGAGTTCGGCAAGATAGGGGGTATATCCCTTGTCCCGGATCCTGTTCAGCATCTTTTCGGCATTGGCCTTTTTCCGGAAGGAGCCGACCTGCACGGTGTACAGGGGAGGTCCTTCCGGATCAGATGATACCATTTCCACCTGGTCCGGAAGGGCGCTGTCAGCCGCTGGTCGAGGAGCGGCAAGATTGTCGGCCCCGGCCTCGGCCGCGCCGGGCGGCCCGGCGGTGGAAACGGGTTCCCGGGCGGATGCCTCCGGCCCGGTCGTGATCGCGGTCCCGGCTTTTGGGGTCACGGCCGGTTTTTTCAACTGCCGGGCGTCCGGTGGGGCACTGGCCGGCGATCCGGCCGGATCCGGGCGGTTGCCGTCTTCCATGGAGAGAATGGTCGGAGTGATGAACACCTGGAGTTCGTAGCGTTTTTTGCTGTCATCCTTGCTTTTGAAGAGATTACCCAGTATCGGGATGGTGCCCAGCAGCGGGACCCGTTGTTTGATATTGTCTTTGTTTTCCAGGAGGATCCCGCCGATGACCACGGTCTGGTTGTTTTCCAGAAAGAGGGTGGAGGAGATCTCCTGGGTGTCGATGGTGGGTTGTCCCCCGGAGGAGGCGGTGGAGACACTGTCGTTGGTCACTGAGACATCAAGGACGATGTAGTGGTTCTTCAAGATGCGCGGCGTTACCTTGAGACTCAGGCTGGCCTCGCGGAACGAGGTGTTGATCGAGCTGTCGGTCTGGGTCACATAGGCCACTTCCTTGCCCTGCTTGATCTCGGCCTCCTTGCCGTCCAGGACCAGGATGCGCGGCGAGGAGAGAACCCGGGCCAGATTGTCTTGTTCCAATGCCTGCAGTTCCAGGTTCAGGTTCAGATTGTTGCGCAGATAGCCCACCATCAGGTCGGCGGTGTGGCTTACCTGCTGGTCCACCGCACCGGTTACCGACAGGTCGCCGTACCGGTCGCTGAATCCCCATTTGATGCCCAGCCGCCGCTTGGCCTCGTCGCTGATGATCACGATCCTGGCCTCGATATATACCTGGGGGATGGGGCGGTCCAGTTCGGTGAACATGGCCGATACCTTATCCAGCTGTTCCCGGAGGTCAACGATCAGGAGGCAGTTGCCGCGTTCGGTGGGGGTGATGGTGCCGGATTTGCTCAAAAGTTTGCCCAGTTGTTCCAGATAATCCTCGGCCCGGCCGTACTGGGAACAGATCCGCCTGGTGGCCAGGTTGACCGGGGCGGACTGAAAATCCTCTTCTTTCTGGATAAAGAGAACCCCTTCCTTTTCGTAATAGCGCAGATGTTTGGCAGTCACCACCAGGTTGAAGATGTCGTACAGGGTACGGCTTTCCATCTCAATGGTGATCGTGTCATCGATATTATCGGCAACATAGACGGTAATCCCCGCCTGCCGGGCAATGGCCCGGAAGAGAAGCGGCACCTTAAGATTATCGCCCCGGATTGAAGCGGGATGATCCTTCAGCGCATCGATCAATGTCCCGGCCCGTACTCCCGGCGTCATTAACAACAGGCCGGCAAGGACAAGGTGGATGAGGAGTATGATCCTGACTTTTGGCGACAGAACCTTAATTTTCAATTGGTTACCCATGCAGATCCTTTTGCCCCTGGAAGAGGCTGCTCAGGATAGAGTGTTTCCGGTTCTTCGGCCGGGTTACGGCTCACTACCGGTCCCCAGGTTGATCTCCGTGGTTTCGAATCCGATCACATGGCGGGTCGGCCCTTTTGCCAGGGTAATGGAATCCCGGTGGATAGCCAGCACCCGTATCCCTGAAAATTCATCGCCAACCCCGATCAGCCTGCCGTTGATGATCGCCAGGGGTTTGCTCCGGTTCCAGAGAATGGCCTCTGCCCGCAGCTTCTTCATCGCCGCCAATGCTGATTCGTCGGCCTGGCGTTGCCGGGAGTCGGCTGGCATGGATTTTTCCGCTGGCCAGGCAAAGATATTCCTGCTGGGAACCGGCGCCCGGGTGGACCGTTCGGTCCTGTCCAGCAGTTCCGGTCGAACGACCAGGGTCAGCATCTCCTCGGATTGAACCGGTCCGGCGGTCGCCGCGACCGTGCAAAATGCCAACAGAGCAATGATCAGTATATTTTTCGCCATGTTTTCATATTTCAGCGGATTAACAACCATGAATAACACTGTAAACATCGTAGTTCTAACAAGGTCACCATACAAGCTCAAACATTTTCATCCGGCCGGGCCGGTTTTCAGGCCGATTCTGCCCACCTTGAGAATGAAGTGGAGCGGCCGGTCCCCCTTGTCCTTGCCGGCTGTCCTGTTCTCTATGACAAGGTCGTCGATCATGCTCACCGGCGGACTCTCTTCCAGGTGGAGCAGGTAGTTGTACAGGGTTGTAAAGTCGGTGTTCCCTTCAATGCGGACCGGGTAGATGGTAAAGGCGTCCCTGGTTTCCGGTTCAAGGTGGCGGACCTTTTGCAGGTTATCGTTGATCTTCACCGGCGTTGAGGGCTGAAGGGTGAAAACCGAGTTGTTGAACTCCTGCTCATCGCCCAATATCCGCCACTGGCGGGTGAGGATTCGTTCCTTTAACAGGTTGACGGCGAGCCCATCCTTTAAGGAGCGGATCTGTTCTTCCATGGTGTGGATGCCCGTGGTCATGATCCGCCCGGCCCGGCCCGGACTGGACTGGAGCA
The DNA here is from genome assembly GCA_021647905.1 of Desulfobacterales bacterium. Classification (NCBI taxonomy): domain Bacteria; kingdom Pseudomonadati; phylum Thermodesulfobacteriota; class Desulfobacteria; order Desulfobacterales; species Desulfobacterales bacterium. Next base: position 59,715 of record JAKITW010000001.1, read on the forward strand.
GTTGATTCTTGAGCGCGGTTTCCTGCTTTATTTTTTTTTGCTTTGGTTCAAGGATAAAGGCGTGGCCGACATAGTAGGCGCACAGGCAGAGGGCCAGGGCCAGGACCAGGGTTCGCAACACCGGAATCCCCTCGGGGTCGTTGCGCAGGGCAAGAAGCTTTCCCTGGCTGATGTGGATTATTTCCTGGACGCGCAGCATGTTAACCGGTCCCGTGTTTATTCGTCGGCATTGTTGAGCCTGCCGGAGATATTGAATTCAAAGAGCATTTCGTTGTCCTGGTTTTTCCGGTTGATGGCCTTGAGGGTGATCTCTCCGAATTTGCCGGAGTTCCTTAATCTTTCCACAAGGCCGGGCAGGTCCTCGTAACCACGCGCCTCGCCCGAGAGTTCCCCGTTATTGCCGTTGAACCTGATGGAACGGAAGACGATCGAGGGAGGGGTTGCCGCGGCGATCACGGCAAGCAGCTCGGAGAAGATCTTTTTTTGATGCCGGAGCCCGGTCAGCCGGCGGACCCGGGCCGCAACCAGGGAGTTCTGTTGGTTCAGCCGGGCCAGTTCGGCCTTTTTGGCCTGGAACCGGTTGAGGGACCGGGAGTAATTATCAGTGGACTGCTGGAGGAGGGCTCGGTCTTTTCCCGCCTGATTGATCCTGTTGGTAAGGGAGCGGTCCTGGACATAGAGGTTGAGGGCGATAATAGCCAGCACAAGAACCAGGACCGGTGGTATCTTGTCCTTGATCTTGCTGGAAAGCGGTTTTTTGGGGACGAGATTTATGCGGTCAATCATCGGGCTCACCAGCGGGCTCCGGTGCCGATGCAGATGGCGCCGTAGGACGGCGGGCAGCCGGCCGGCAGTTGTTCCTCCCCGAGCAGGGGCTCGACTGCCAGGTCCATGGATGTCCGGACGATATCCTGCAACTCCTTGAAAAAGTCATCGGCCCCGCCGGCAAAGAGCTGACTGACCGGGCTTCCCTTTACCACTGATCCGTAGTAGTCGCGGGTGCGGATCAGCTCCAGGCTGATCTGTTGCAGATAGTCATACCAGGTTCCCTTGGCAACCGGATCGGATGTTGCCGTGCCGGGACCGTTATCTCCGGGAGCAGCACCTGCCTTTTTGTCTGCCGGTGCCGGGTCGGTTGAACCATGTTTCAAGATATCGAAATTGAGCAGGATGGCGTCCATGGCGCTGTCATCGATGAATTCCTTGCCCGGTGCGGGCAAGGGCGGGGGCGTTATCGTCTGTGCTGGTCCGGCCGTTGCCGATTGCCGGACCGCGGCCGCGGAATAGGGAGTCGCCGGCCGGGCCAGGGGCACGGATCGGACAACGGTGAGGACATTTTTTTCATGGATTGCGATGGAGATACTCCGGTTCCAGATCAGGAGGCAGAGGCTCGACTTCCCGGTCCGGAGGCGACCCTGGCGGTCAAGGAGCCCGAAGGCGGCAAAGACGTCGCTTTCAAAAAAGGTGAGTTCCAGCTTTTTTTCGCCCAGTTCCCGGCGGAACATCTCAAAGGACTTGCGTTGGAAAAGATAAACAGTGACCACCAGCTGGCCCTTCAATCGCTGGCTGATCTGCCAGTCATAAAGCAGGTCCTTGAGCGGTTGATCAACGACCTTGGCCAGGTGGTAGGGCAGGGCCTGGTTAATCGCCTCCCTGGGCATTGCCGGCAGGGTAATGTTCTTGGTGGTGAAAAAACTCAATGGCAGGGCCATTGACAGCTCGCCCTGGGAGGTCTCCGGCACCCGGGAAAGGAGCCGGTGCATACTGGTCTTGTTGGTCACGGCCACCCCGTTGGTGTTGCCCAGCATCGTCAGGATCGGTTCCTTTTGCGCGGACCTGGTGATTTCCGCGAGTATGGCGCCGCCGGTGTCGCCGGCCAGGGCGAACATTTTTTTATTCTTCAGAAAGCGGTGGATCATCAATACGCCCCGGGTTGAGATTTGCCTGAAGCACCACTGTTTTTCTGTCCGTACAGGGAGAGCAGCCTGGTTCCCATGATTTTGTTTCTGGCGAGCAAGGCGATGTTCTTGACCAGCATCGGCTGGTCCGGGTTAATCCGGCCGGCCCTTTCAAAATAATCGATCGCCACCCCGTAAAGGCCGAGTTCAGTGAGGGCCACGCCGTAATTGATCAACGGTTCCGCTGCACCCGGGGCAAGGCGGATGGCCTGTTCGAGGTAGGACAACCCCTGCCAGTATTGCCGGTCCAGAATATAATAGGCCGCGATATTGTTGAGCAGGGTTGCCCGCTGTTCAGGGGTGAGATCGCTGTCCGCCAGTTTGTCCCGCCACTGGTCGCGTGTTTCCCGGGTCACTGGATTGACGGCCCTGGTTGTCCCGGATTGCCCGGTCGCGACCTGCCGCGGACCGGCCGGGGCGGCGGCGGGTTCCACCGGCGCGGCCGGAGTCGGATGTCTGCCCGGTTTCAGCAGTGAGGAAAAATCAGTGATCAAGACGAACAGAACCAGGCCGGCAACAGCGCTGCAAAGGATGGCCCACAGAACCAGCCGCCGCCGGCCCGGGCCTCTCCGGCCGGGGGCCGGCGCGGCCGGCTCTCGATGCTGCGACTCTTCATTTTCCCGGATTCGCTCCAGCGTGTCAAACAGTTTGCTCAAATTAATTTCCGTTGTTGGAAGGTTAGCGGCTCGCGAGGCCGAACTCTGCTGGATGCTGTCCGCACCCATTTGAAAAAGTGTGCCGCCAAAAAAACTTTTTTCAAGGGGATCAGGGAGTTGAAACAATAACCGTCATGCCAATAAAGTAAGATTTCGGTAAACCCCGTACGTTTGAGGTTGGACCGGGAAAGGGGTTTTCTTATAGCGAACGGTGTAGCGGACCCTGAGCCGCAGCCGTGACGGCAAAAGCGGAATTTGAAACAACTTCGGCATGATATGCTTATGGATTCCGACCCTTATTTATTTTTCTTAAGGATCTGGGCGATCTTGCCGGACAGGTCCCGCAGGTTGAACGGTTTCTGGATATGCCCGTCCGCGCCCTGGTCCAGTATTTCCCTGACCGTGTTGTTGATTGCATCGTATCCCGATGCAATAAGGACCAGGAGGTCGGGCTTGATCTCCTTTAATCTGGAATAGGTCTCTTTTCCGTCCATCACCGGCATGTTGAGATCAAGGATCACCAGATCAACGCTGTCACGGTTTTCAGACAGTATCTGCACGGCCTCCTCGCCGTTTGTCGCAATCAGCGTGGTGCAGCCGAGAAACTGGAGATGCTCCGACAGCATGGTGGTGATAAAGGGTTCGTCATCCACTATCATGATCGTGGCTTTTCCGGCAAAGCGCTCCGGCGCCGGCCGGCCGTCTTCTCCCGAAATAACCTTGGAAACCGGCAGAAATACGCTGAAACGGGTCCCCTTGCCGGGCGTACTGTCAACAAGGCAGAACCCCTTGTGGCTTTTGACAACCCCGTAGACCATGGCCAGTCCCAGGCCGGTGCCCTTGCCGACCTCCTTGGTGGTAAAGAAGGGCTCGAAAATTCTTGGCAGCACATCTTCCGCGATTCCCGTGCCTTGATCCATCACCGTAAGCTTGACATAATCGCCGGGTTTTGCCTCGGTGTGTGTCTTGCAGAAGGCCGCGTCCAGGACCACTTTTTCGGTTTTTATGGCGAGTTCGCCGCCCTCGGGCATGGCATCCCTGGCGTTCATGCAGAGGTTCATCACGACCTGTTCCAACTGGGCCGGGTCGCTCAGAACAGGGGGAAGTGATTTGCTGAGATCGAGTTTGATGGTGATCCGTTTGTTGATGGTGTTTTTGAGCAGTACGACAACATTGTTCACGTTGTCGTTTATATTAACCGGCCGGTGCGCCAATATTTCCCGGCGGGCAAAGGCCAGCAGTTGCTTGGTCAGGTCGGCGGCCCGGAAGCCGGCCTTTTCAATGGTTTCAAAGGTCTTGTATTCCTTGTCTTCCGGGTTGCGTTTTCTTTTGAGCAGGGCGATGTGGCCGAGGATGCCGCAGAGGATGTTGTTGAAGTCATGGGCGATACCCCCGGCCAGGGTGCCCAGGGCGGTGAGTTTTTCCGCCTCAAAGAGCTGGCGCTGGGTCTTTTCCATCTCCTCTATCTGGAGCTGGATCATCTTTTCCTTCCTGGCCAGCGAGAGACTCATATCATTGAAGGTCTGGATCAGCTTGCCGAATTCCGCCGGGGCGTGATACCGGGCCTGGTAGCCAAGCTCTCCCCGGGCGATCTTGTTGGTTGCGGTCAGGAGTTCCTGGATCGGTTTGGTGATGTGCCCGGTCAGGTAGATGGCAATGGCAAAGGCGACCATAAAGGTAAGCAGGAGGGTGAGGGCCAGGGTGTTGTATGACCGAGAGATATGCTGCATGGCATACTCGGACTTTTTCTGGATGTTTGCCGCGGAGGCGATGATCATCCCCTGGACCTTCTTGAGGATGGTTTCGCTCAGATCGAAAACCTTTTTCTGGAGTTCGGCCCGGTAATTTGTTTCCACCGCAGTGGTGATCAGGTGGCTGAGCTGTTCCTCATAATCCTGGATAAGGGCCTCCGTGTGGTCGAGTTCTTCCTGCACCGAAGGGTTGTGGTGGCAGCTGTGACACCTTTTGACCGTGGCGTCGATTTCATTGGCATTGGTCAGGATGTCGTCGAGATTGTCTGAAAAGATCTCAGGGGAGGAAAAGGTATATGTCTGGATCCGCTGAAACCTGAAACTAAGTTCCTGGCGGATATCCTCGATCTCGTGCAGACTCAGGAGATCGCGGAGATTTGAGATGGTGGTGATGAAATTGTACAGGCTGACGCTCGCACCCAGGGAAAAAAGGGTGAAGATCAAGGCGAATGATATGATGACGCGTTTTTTCACTGATTCTTGTAGTGGTATTCTTTGAGTTGCAGCCCGGCCTCTTCGGCCAGATCAAAAACAGGCTGATAATCATCTTTGCCGGTTTTCACGAAACGGACCGCGCCGAGAGACTTGAGCACAGAGACGCCGGCCGGGTCTTGATCCAGGTTCAGCAGGGCCGCCTTGAGCCGCTCTTTCAGATCCTGCTTCATGTCGGCCCGGACACAGAGGCCGTTGGAAGGGACCCTGATCGAGGTTGCCAGGATAACCAGATCCTTTGCCACCCGCGGATCAGACTGCTTGGTACGCTCATATATGGTGTTCTTGGCAGCCCCGACATCCGCCTCGCCGGCAAGCACCGCCTTGATCGAGGCATCATGGCTGCCGGTGAAGAAATAATCCTTGAAGTAGGAGGTGAAATCATTGATTCCATCCCGTTTAAGATAGGCGATGGGAAAGACGAAACCGGCGGTGGTGGCCCTTTCAACCAGGGCCAGGGTCTTGTTTTTCATGTCGGCAACATTTTTAATGCCGCTGTCCTTCCTGACAAAAATATATCCGCAGTAGGTGGAGGTCCCGTCCAGGTTCACCGGTCTGGCAAGGGGCTCCACCTTGAGTTGCGAAATGGCAAGGGCCCCGGTGAATGAACCCAGGAAGGCGCCGTCCACCCGGTGGTCGATAAACCTTTGAATAATGTTGCCATAGCGGCTGAGGATGGTCAATTGCACCTTGACCCCGATTTTTTTGGTGAGATAGGCGGCCAGCGGTTCAAAACGCCGCTTCTGTTTAAAGACGTTCATCTCCGGGAGGAGGCCGATAACGATCTTTTCCCCGGCCCGGGGTTGGGCCGGAAACGAGAGGAACAGGAGCAGGGCGCCCAGTACCAGAGATATCCAGCGCAGCTGTTTTGAAAGTATATTGAGAGACATAATTTTCTCCTCTGGATGAAGTGACCGGAAAACGCCTCTTGGCGGCGGTCCGAGTCGGATTCTATTCGCTTACCCTGCTGATAACCGCCTGTCAAGTAAATCCGCCCGGCCCTGCCCAGGGGGGGGAAATCTTTAGTAACCGTTCACCAGAGGCTACAAATTTACGGAATCCACCGGCCGGTAAGCGTTTACCAGTGCCACGGATTCGTGCAAGCAGGCCGGCGAATCCATAGTATGCCTATGTGAGCCGGCCTGATCGTGCGAAGATGGGGTGCTGGTGAACGCTTACAATCTTTAATCTTGACGCCTGGCGGTCGAGCTTGTAGAAAACCAACTGGCCGGGTACGCACCGCATTCACTATATATTGGAAAGGGAGGCAGTACAAGCCATGTTGCCGCAGAACCACTTGTTCATATCCACCCTGACCATTGCCCCGGTGGCCGTTGTCTATGCCGGCAGGGCCGAGGATATTCTGCTCTGGGTCCTGGTCGGCGGCATGGTCTCCATGGCCATGGATCTGGATGTCATTATTCTGGTCTTTCTCCGTTCCCGCGGAGAAAAGCGTTTGCAGCCCTACCGTAATCCGGTGCTCATCTTCAGGGAGTTCGACCAATTCATGACCGTGCTCAAGGAAACCGGGGTCCGGGATACCGTGCTCAAGACGCACTTCATGACCGCGGCGGTGGTCCCGCCGATCTTCTATTTCCTCTGGCCCTCCGTTGTTGTTCCCGTGGCCCTCGGGGTTATCTCCCACCTGTTGGGCGACCTTGCCGACATCAACCGGTCGGCAAAGGACTGAGGACCTTTTTTTCAGGCACAAGGCGGCAGGCGCATCTCATCGCTCTGTTGTGGTAGATCGCCGGCCGGAAATGCGGGTTCAGGGCATCGCCAGCATGCCTTGCCGCTCGATAAAGGCAAGGATTTCGTCCACGCCCTGGCCGGTTTTCATGTTGGCAAAGACAAAGGGTTTGGCGTTGCGCATCTTTCTGGCGTCATTGTCCATCACGGTCAACGATGCGCCCACCATCGGGGCCAGGTCAATCTTGTTGATCACCAGCAGGTCGGAGCGGGTGATGCCCGGGCCGCCCTTGCGCGGTATTTTGTCACCAGCGGCCACATCAATGACATAGATCGCCAGATCGGCCAGTTCCGGGCTGAAGGTGGCGCTCAGGTTGTCGCCGCCGCTCTCGATGAAGATAATGTCCAGGCCGGGGAAACGGTGGATAAAGTCGTCCACCGCGGCAAGGTTCATCGACGCGTCCTCCCTGATGGCCGTATGCGGACAGCCGCCGGTTTCAACGCCCATGATCCGCTCGGCGGGCAGGGCCTCGCTCCGGGTGAGAAACTCGGCATCCTCGCGGGTGTAGATATCGTTGGTGACCACGGCTATCTGGTAGCGGTCGCGCATCTTGCGGCACAGGACATCTATAAGAGCGGTTTTACCGGAGCCCACCGGGCCGCCGATGCCGAGGCGCAGCGGCGACGGTTTTTTTTCTGCTGTCATCACTTTTCCTTGCAAGAGTTCAGGGGTAAGAGTTCAGGATCGATACAAGCGGGTGTACTGGTTTTCGTGCAGGCTGCAGGCCAGGGCCAGGGCCGGGTTTGCCGAGCCGATCTCCGCATCCTCGATGTTCAGGCCCTGGTCAACGGTTTCCGCAATATCCGCGCTGAGTCGCAGGAGAAGACCCTGGCCCTCTGTCTGGCCCAGGGGGATGATTTTGATTCCGGCCAGAATCTGGTTCTCCAGCCAGGCCCAGGCATAGCCCAGGGCGGCATCCCGCAGGGTGATATCCCAACGTACCGCGGCAAGGGCAAACCCGGCCAGTTGGCTGCGGCGCAAGGACTGTCCGAAGCGTCTGGCCCCGGCAACCCCGAGACCTTGCAGTAAGGTGGCCAGGGCCCGGCCCCGGGTATGTTCTTCCCGGCGTAATTCAGCTGTCTCGCGGCAGGCAAGGAGCATGGCGCACCATTGTTCCAGTTCCTGCTGCTGCTCGTTTTCTATCGCCCTATACATCCGGCCTAAAATCGCAATATCGACAAAGGCCAGTGACTGCCCGGCCAGGTCGGCGAGCCAGGCGCCCAGGGAAGGGCCGTCATCTATCCAGCCCGCCTCCACCGCCCATTCCAATCCTTGTGAATAGCTGAACGCGCCGGTGGGCAGGGTCGGGCTGACAAGGTGCAGCAACCGCAGCAAGGAATTGTCCCTATTCATGGCGGTGTCCGTGCCCCTTGCCATAGGCCCCGGTTTCCGGTTCCAGGGGGGCCTGTTCCTTTTCCGGCCGCAGGCCCATGCCCCGGATCATCTCATCGAGTACATGGTCATGCAGGTAGCGGACCCGGCGTTGGCCGATTTCCAGATCCACATGGCGGTTGCCGAGATGATAGCAGATACGCGCCAGCAGCAGGGGGTCGTTGGAGCGGACCGTGGATACCGTTTCCACTGCCGCCCTGATCCGGACCACATGGCCGTTGTCCGTGGCCAGGCAGTCGCCGTCGCGCAGGATAACCCCGCGTTCGAGAAAGAGTCCGGCCTCCTCGCCATTGTCAAGCTGGACCCGCAACCGGCTTCGGGTGCGCTGCGACCAGGGCAGGGTGAGGGTGGTCGCGGGCTCATGGCAACCAATAATTTTTCGGGTTAGACAGAGCATCTCAGAAAAGAAAATAGCGCTGGGCCATGGGCAGAGTTATTGCCGGCTCACAGGTGAGCAGTTCACCGTCGGCCCGTACCTCGTAGGTCTGCGCATCGACCTCGATTATCGGCAGGTAATCGTTAAGCACCATATCTTTTTTAGTGATATTGCGGCAGCCCCTGACCACGCCGATCCCCTTGTTCAGGCCGAGCTTGCCGGCAATACCCGCATCCATGGCCGCCTTTGAGAGAAAACTGAGCGAGGTGGCGGTTCTTGCCCGGCCCAAGGCGCCGAACATGGGGCGGTAGTGCACTGGTTGCGGCGAGGGGATGGATGCATTGGGGTCGCCCATGGGCGCCGCGGCAATCATCCCGCCCTTGATGATCAGGCTGGGCTTGACTCCGAAAAGGGGTGGCTTCCACAGGACCAGATCGGCCAGTTTGCCGATTTCCACCGAGCCGACCTCGTGGCTGATGCCGTGGGAGATGGCCGGGTTGATGGTGTATTTGGCAATGTAACGCCTGGCCCGCAGGTTGTCGTGACCGGCCGGGTCATTGCCTAAGCTGCCGCGCTGGGTCTTCATTTTATGGGCCGTCTGCCAGGTGCGGATGATCACCTCGCCCACCCGGCCCATGGCCTGGGAGTCGGAGGCGATCATGGAGAATGCGCCAAGGTCGTGGAGGATATCCTCGGCGGCAATGGTCTCCCGCCGAATACGGGATTCGGCAAAGGCCACGTCTTCGGCGATTTTCGGATCCAGATGGTGGCAGACCATGAGCATGTCCAGGTGCTCGTCCACGGTATTGATCGTATAGGGCCTGGTGGGGTTGGTGGATGAGGGCAGGACATTGTTTTTACCGCAGGCCCGGATGATATCCGGGGCATGGCCGCCGCCGGCGCCCTCGGTATGGTAGGTGTGGATGGTGCGACCCTTGAAGGCGGCCATGGTCTGCTCGACAAAACCGGATTCGTTCAGGGTGTCGGTATGAATGGCCACCTGCACATCCATGGCCTCGGCCACGGTCAGGCAGTTGTCAATCGCCGCCGGCGTTGTGCCCCAGTCTTCGTGCAGTTTCAGGCCCATGGCCCCGGCCCGGACCTGTTCCTCCAATGGCCCCGGCAGGCTGGCATTACCCTTGCCCAGGAAGCCGAGGTTCATGGGCAATTCCTCGGCCGCCTGGAGCATGCGCTGGATGTTCCAGGGGCCGGGGGTACAGGTGGTGGCATTGGTGCCGGTGGCCGGGCCGGTGCCGCCGCCGAGCATGGTGGTGATGCCGCTCATCAACGCCTCTTCCACCTGCTGCGGACAGATAAAATGGATATGGGCGTCAATACCGCCGGCAGTGATGATCGAGCCTTCCCCGGCAATGGCCTCGGTGCCCGGCCCGATAATAATGTCCACCCCGGGCTGCACGTCCGGGTTGCCGGCCTTGCCGATGCCGGTGATTCGCCCGTTTTTAACCCCGATGTCGGCCTTGACAATACCCCAGTGGTCAAGGATCAGCGCATTGGTGATCACCAGGTCCACGGCATCCCTGCTCAGGCGCTGGCTCTGGCCCATGCCGTCGCGGATGACCTTGCCGCCGCCGAATTTTACCTCATCACCGTAGATGGTGCGGTCTTCCTCCACCTCGATCCACAGTTCGGTATCAGCCAGCCGTACCCGGTCGCCAATGGTTGGGCCGAACATCTCCGCATACGCCCGGCGGCTTATTGTCGTCATCGCGTCTCCTCCAGTTGACCCATGATCGCGCCGTTAAAGCCGTATACCTTGCGGTCGCCCGCATAGGCGACAAGCTCCACCTCGCGGCTCTGGCCGGGCTCGAAGCGAACCGCGGTCCCGGCGGCGATGTTGAGGCGGAAGCCACGGGTCTTGTCCCGGTCGAAAAGCAGGGCCGGGTTGGTCTCGAAGAAGTGGTAATGGGAGCCGACCTGGATGGGACGGTCGCCGCTGTTGGCGATGTCGATCCTGATGCAGGTGCGACCTTGATTGATTTCAATTTCTCCTGCCGGGGTGATGATTTCACCTGGTATCATGGTAAGCCTCGCTATAGGATAGGATTATGGACAGTAACCAACTTGGTGCCGTCGGGGAAGGTGGCCTCCACCTGCACCTCATCCACCATTTCGGCGACCCCCGCCATGACATCTTCACGGCCAAGCAGGGTGCGTCCGTAATCCATGAGTTCGGCCACTGACCTGCCGTCCCGCGCCCCTTCCAGGATGGCGGCGCTGATAAAGGCCACTGCTTCGGGATAGTTGAGCTTCAGGCCGCGCTCTTTACGCCGCTCGGCAACAAGCCCGGCCGTGAACAGCAGCAGTTTATCCTTTTCTCTTGGTGTCAGTTCCATGGGTATTCCCCCTGTAATGCGTGCGAAGGATGGCCGCACTTTTTTTGTAAATGCTCATCTCAGGTACCTGGTTCAAGTTGCCCAGATGCGCGGCGCACAGGCGTTTCTTCCGGCGAGTTCCGGCCGCAGCAAGGTCCAGATTTCCGTGAACAGGGTCTGGGCCGCAAAGGTTGACCGGCCAAGGTATCTGGCCACCAGCAAGTCGTCAACCAGGGTCACCCCGTACAGGCCCTCTTTTCCCCGGGGCGCAAGACTGCGCACGGGCGCCAGCATATCCTCCTTGCCATTGGTGGCGACAAAGGTAGCGGTTACCGGAAAACCACGCAGCCCGGCGCATCGATCCAGGTCTTTTTCGCCTTCCACTCGAAGCCGGTCTATCAGCAGGGGACTCCTGTCGCGACGGATGACCAGGCTTGTCAACAGCCTGCCGCCGGTAAAACGCCGGCCGTTAACCGGCAGGCCCAGACAGAGAATCTCCCAGCCGATGAATTTTGCCGTGGGCTCAAGATCGATTCGGGTGCTGATCATTGCCTCGGCGCCGGGAAAGAGAATGTTGCCCTGGGGAAACCATTCGACCATTGCCCCGTTGTGCACGGTAATACATTGTTCCTGCACCGCCTTCCTGCCGGCGGAGCGGTAAAACCTGGTCGCTCCGGGCGTGGTGAGCAGGGCCGCGGTGCCCTGGCCGGCAAGGACATCGATTTCCAGCCGGTCGCCGCCGACCACCCCGCCGGGCGGATGGAGGATGCAGGTGTGGCAGACCCGGCCCTCGGGATAGAGGGGACGCTGGACAACAAGCGGGCCGCTGTGGCGGTTGCGGGCAAGAACGGTGCGCTCTTGCCTTGCGGTATATTCCAGTTCCAGGCGGGCGGTCCAGCCTTGGGGTTGTTCGCTGTCTGTTCCGGTCGCGGTCATCTTTAGACGGTGAGATACTTGCGGATTAACTGGTCGTCAAGCACATCCATGGCTCCGGTCGCCATTGACCGGCCACGGTCCAGAATGGCAAAGCCGTCGGCCACGGCCCGGGCAAAGGGTAGTTTCTGTTCCACCAGCAGGACGGTTATGCCCATCTCGTTTTTCAGTTTGTTGATGATTTCACCGATCTCCTGCACGATATTGGGCTGGATGCCCTCGGTGGGTTCATCCAGGATCAGCAACGAGGGGTCCAGCACCAGGGCGCGACCGATGGCCAGCTGCTGCTGCTGGCCGCCGGACAGGTCACCGCCCCGCCGGCCCAGCATCTCTTTTAATACGGGAAAGAGATCAAAGACAAGGTCCGGCACTTTTTTTCTTTTGGTGCGTCCGGCGGCCAGGCCGATTTCCAGGTTTTCCCGCACGGTGAGCAGGGGGAAAATCTGACGCCCCTGGGGGACATAGCCGACGCCCAGACCGGCCCGCCGTTCCGCCGGCAGTCTGGTTATATCCTTGCCGGCAAGGGTGATCCGGCCGGAACGCACGGGCAGCAGTCCCATGATGGAATCGAGCAGGGTGGTCTTGCCCACGCCGTTTCTCCCCATCAGGCAGGTGCATTGCCCTTTAGGCGCGGCCAGGTCGATATCCCAGAGGGTGTGGCTCTCGCCGTAGTACTGGTTGAGTCGTTCGATCCGCAGCATCTGTTATTCTCCGAGATAGACCTCAATGACCCGCTGGTCGTTTTGTATTTCGTCCATGCTGCCTTCGGCCAGCACGCTGCCCTGATGCAATACCGTTACCTTGCGGGCAATGGAACGGACAAAGTCCATATCATGCTCAACAACGATGACGCTGTGGGTTCCGGCCAGGGAGGTCAGCAGTTCGGCGGTGCGCTCCATCTCCTGGTGGGTCATGCCGGCGGCCGGTTCATCGACCAGCAGCAGTTTCGGGTTCTGCATCAGCAACATGCCGATCTCCAGCCACTGCTTCTGGCCATGGGAGAGGGAGCCGGCCCGATGGTTGTACTGCCGCTCCAGGCCGATGATGTGGATGATCTCGTCAATGCGGTCGCGTTGCTCGCCGCTTAAGCGGGCGTTCAGCGTTGTCCACACCCGCTTGTCGCCTGCCATGGCAAGCTCCAGATTGTCAATCACCGGATGGTGTTCAAAGACCGTTGGCTTTTGAAATTTCCGGCCGATACCCGCGGTTGCTATTTCCGGCTCATCCATTTTCAGCAGGTTGATCTGCTGGCCGAACCAGGCAGAGCCGCTGTCCGGCCGGGTTTTGCCGGTAATGATGTCCATCATCGTGGTCTTGCCGGCGCCGTTGGGGCCGATGATGCAGCGCAGTTCACCGTCTTCGATGTACAGATTGAGGTCGTCGATGGCCTTGAATCCGTCAAAACTTACGGTGATTCCATCAAGGTAGAGGATTATCCCGTGGGTCAGGTCAAGGTCCGGCGGCGTATCCGGCATGAGAAACTCAAAAACCTGGTCACGGCGCCCGTAGGAGCGCACTGCCTCAAGGATAGTCATCGGCTCACCTCTTTTTTTCGCAACAGCCCGGTCACTCCCCTGGGCAGGAGCAGGGTCACCAGGACAAACAGGGCGCCGAGAGCAAACAGCCAGGCATCCGGCATGGCGGCGGTAAGATAGCTTTTGGCGTAGTTGACCATCAGGGCCCCGGCCACTGCGCCGTACAGGGTTGCCCGGCCGCCCACCGCCACCCAGACCACGATCTCAATCGAGGCCAGCGGCGCAAATTCCCCGGGATTGATGATACCGACCTGGGGAACATACAGGGCCCCGGCAATCCCGGCCAGCATGGCGGAAAAGGTGAAGATCCACAACTTGATATGTTCCACCCGAAAGCCGATGAACCGGGTCCGGTCCTCCTGGTCCCGGATTGCGGTGCACAGCTTGCCGAGCCGGGAGCGGGTGATGTACAGGCAGCTCAGGTATCCCGTGCCAAGGGCGATGGCCGAGGCAATGAACAGACCGGCCCGGGTGGTATCGGCCTGCAGGGAAAACCCCAGGATATCCTTGAAGTCGGTCAGGCCGTTGTTGCCGCCGAACCCCATTTCATTACGGAAAAAGGCCAGGAGCAGGGCATAGGTCAGGGCCTGGGTTATGATCGACAGATAAACCCCGGTGACCCGGGAGCGGAAGGCCAGCCAGCCAAAGGCCAGGGCCAGCAGTCCCGGTACCAGCACCACCATGAGCATGGCGAACCAGAACCACTGCGAGCCCTGCCAGAACCAGGGCAGCTGCTGCCAGTTGAGAAAGACCATGAAGTCGGGCAGCACGGGATTGCCGTATACGCCGCGGCTGCCGATCTGTCGCATCAGGTACATGCCCATGGCATAGCCGCCCAGGGCAAAGAAGGCGCCGTGGCCGAGAGTGAGAATGCCGAGGTAGCCCCAGACCAGGTCCACGGCAATGGCCAGCAGCGCGTAGCAGAGGTACTTGCCGATCAGGGTCATGGTGTAGGTGGGGATATGCAGCGCACTGGTCTCGGGTACCAGCAGATTGCATATTGGCACCACAATGGTTGCCAGGACCAGCAGGCCGAGCATCAATGCTCCGCCGCGGTCATCTCTGAGAAGTCTGAGAACGATCATGAGTTACCCCGCGGCGCGACCCTTTTGCGGGAACAAGCCCTGGGGACGTTTCTGGATAAAGAGGATGATGAAGACCAGGATCAGGATCTTGGCCAGGACGGCCCCGGCCCAGGGTTCGAGAAACTTGTTGGCCACCCCCAGCGACAGGCCGCCGATCAGCGTGCCCCACAGGTTGCCGACCCCGCCGAACACCACGACCATGAAGGAGTCGATAATGTATGCCTGGCCGAGATTGGGCCCCACGTTGGTGAGCTGGGAAAGGGCGACGCCGGCGATCCCGGCGATGCCGGAACCAAGGCCGAAGGTCAGGGCGTCCACCCTGGCGGCCCGGACTCCCATGGCCCTGGCCATGGCCCGGTTCTGTGACACTGCCCGGACCTGCAGGCCGATGGCGCTTTTTTTAAGGAGGAGATAGAGCCCGGCAAAGACCAGTACGGAAAAGATGAGAATAGTTAGGCGGTTGGTGGTCAGTGACAGGATCGGGTTGATCTGTAGCGAGCCGCTCATCCAGGCCGGGGTGGCAACACTGCGGTTAAGCGGCGAAAAGATGGTGCGCACCGCCTGCTGCAGGATCAGGCTGATGCCGAATGTGGCCAGCAGGGTCTCCAGGGGCCGGCCGTAGAGAAAACGGATGACCGTGCGTTCAATGACAATGCCGGCCAGGCCGGAGACGATAAAGGCCGCCGGAATGGCGAGAAAAAGCGCAGTACTGATGGAGCCGGGAAGCATCTGCTGGATCACGTAGGTAGTATAGGCCCCCAGCATGATCAACTCGCCGTGGGCCATGTTGATCACCCCGATCACCCCAAAGGTGATGGCCAGTCCGATCGCGGCAAGTACCAGCACCGAGCCGAGGCTGAGGCCGAAGAAGATTTTTTCCACCAGGCCGTAAAAGGCGATCTTCGATTCAATGGAGGACAGCACCGATTTCGCCTTTTTGGCAACAGCCGGATCCTGTTCCTCGGAAATCAGGCGGTTGAGTTCATTGCGGACCGCCGGGCTGAGACTTCCCTGAAGCCTGGTTAAGGCCAGCAGTTTCTGTTCGTTGTCGCGGCTGCGCAGACCGACGATGGCCATGGCGGTTGTCAACGCCTCGCGAACCTCGCTGTTGGTTTCCGTTTTCAGAAGTTCCCTAAGAATGGAGGAGGACTCAATGGTCAGGGTTACGGTCAGCTTGTTGACCGCCTCGGCCCGCACCCTTGGGTCCGGATCGCCCAGATTGATTCTGGCCTGGACCCCTTTAAGCCGGGCGCGCAAGCTGTTGTTGATGGTTATTTTTTTAAGTTTTCTTTTTTTTACGGATCCCAGGGGTTCTCCGGTCAGGGCCGAGGTAATGGTTGCCCGTGAATTTTCAATATCAGCATAGACCAGGGTGTTATCCTTTTTTATCCGGTACAGTTTTCCGTCAAGCAGGGCCCGGAGAATCGATTCCGCCCGCTGGTCGCCGCTTGTTGCGATTTTTTCGATGCCGCTTTCCTTCTGCTTGAAATTTTTCTGGAGCAGAAGCTGTATCCCCTCGTCAAAAGAGGTCTCGCCCTGGTCGGCATGGCAGATCCCGGCCATCAGGAAAAGAGCGAGCAGGAGAAGGAAGTAGACCTTCATGCCGGGGTATTGATTATGCCGTGGCAGGTTCATGGAAATGTTCTCTGTTGATCTTCCGGATTGAATTCAGGGCTTCCGGAAACCGCTCAAGGAACGCGGTTTCCGGAAACAGAGGGAGGGTTAGTTCTGACTGGAGCACTTCCCGGTCTTGACGTTATAGTTGCCGCAGGAAAGCGGGTTCCGCCAATCGGAAATCAGATCCTTGGAACCTGGGAGATAGTCGGACCAGGCGTCGCCGGCCACCATGCCGGCGGTCTGCCAGACAATCTCGAACTGGCCGTCATCCTGGATCTCACCGATCAGGACGGGCTTGGTGATGTGGTGGTTGGGCATCATGGCGGAGTAACCGCCGGACAGGTTGGGTACTGTCACGCCGATAATGGCGTCCTGGACCGCGGCCGGGTCGGTGGTCCCTGCCTTTTCAACGGCCTTGATCCACATGTTGAAGCCGATGTAATGGGCCTCCATGGGATCATTGGTTACCCGTTGCTCGCTTTTAATGAACTTCTGCCAGTTTTCAATGAAGGTGTCGTTGATCTCGCTGTCCACGCTCATGAAGTAGTTCCAGGCGGCAAGATGACCGACCAGGGGTCTGGTGTCGATACCGGAAAGCTCTTCTTCGCCCACGGAAAAGGCAATGACCGGGATGTTGTCGGCGGTGATGCCCTGGTTGCCCAGTTCCTTGTAAAAGGGCACGTTGGCGTCGCCGTTAATGGTGGATACCACGGCCGTCTTTTTGCCGGTGGCGCCGAATTTTTTGATGTCAGCGACAATGGACTGCCAGTCGGAGTGGCCAAAGGGGGTGTAGTTGATCATGATATCCTCGGCAGCCACGCCCTTGGCCTTGAGATAGGCCTCAAGGATCTTGTTGGTGGTACGGGGATAGACATAATCAGTACCGGCCAGAACCCAGCGCTTGACTCCCATGTCATTCATCAGATAGTCAACCGCGGGAATTGCCTGCTGGTTCGGCGCGGCGCCGGTGTAGAAAACATTTTTTGACGATTCCTCACCCTCATACTGTACCGGATAAAAAAGCAGGCTGTTAAGCTCTTCAAAGACCGGGAGCACGGATTTGCGGGAGACCGAGGTCCAGCAGCCAAACACCGCTGCCACCTTTTCCTTTTCAATGAGTTCACGGGCCTTTTCGGCAAAGAGAGGCCAGTCGGAAGCCGGATCGACGACCACGGCCTCGAGTTTCTTGCCCAGCAGTCCACCCTTTTTATTCTGCTCGTCAATGAGCATCAGCATGGTGTCTTTCAAGGTGGTTTCACTGATGGCCATGGTGCCGGACAGGGAGTGCAAGACCCCGACCTTGATGGTGTCACCGGCCAGGGCCTGGCCGCCAAAAAGGGATCCGACCGTTAGGGCGCAACCCAGTGACAGTGTGAGCAGTCTTGATTTCATTTCTTCTCCTTTCTGTAGTGTTGTTCAAGTTACATTGTGAATTTCTTGCCTGAAGCCGCTTTTGGCTCAATCGACTGCACACGGTATGCCATCAGGGATGTATCGCGGCGCCGGGTTATGTAACCTCTGTATTTCATAAGAAAAAAATTTTAGCGCCAGGTTACGCTGTCCCTGTCCGGTCAAAACAAAACAATACATTTGTGTATCGTTTTGTTTTGCTTTATTACATTTATGTGTTTTGCGTGCCACGAAACCGAGTTGGTTTGCGCAGTTTTGTAAGAAAATGATCACAATGGTGGTTTTGTGTTGCGCCGCGCTGTCCGCCCGGATGAATAGGGGTGGGGATGCAGGACCGCCTGGGGCGGCTTAATCAGTGTCCGAGATTGGGCGAAAGGGCCATTTCCGGATGGGCACTAATCAGCCTGTTTTATGCCGTCCGGCCCTGAACCGGCTGGACAGCTGATCAACTGCCTTTTTTCCCCGTAATTGAAATCAGCGTCATGTTCCGGGGTGTGGCAGCGGCGGCAGATCATTTCCAGTGGTTGCCGGGAAAGGGACACCGCGGCCGGGTTGTTGCCGTGGCCGCGGTCCGGTCCGTGGCAGGTCTCGCAGCCCACGGACCGGAGCGACAGGGGCAGGGTGAGCAGGGACTGCCCCTGGTCTGGCGGCGCCGGGGTGACGTGACAGGTCAGGCAGGTCAGGTTGAACTGCTGCTGTTTGGCAACCAGGGCCTGGTAGGCGGCGCCATGGCGGGTGGTCTGCCAGAAGGCGGCCTGGTCGGGATGACATTCGGCGCAGGCCTGCCAGCCGGTATATCGATCGAGCCGGCTGCCGGGTTTTCTTCCGTTCCGGCCTGTCCGGGCCGCGGACTTTGCCTCCCGGGCCGTTCGTTGACCGGCCCGGGAAATATCTTCTTTGATCCGTTTCACCAGGGCCAGTATTTCCGGCTGGTCCGGCAGACTGGTGGTCATGGAGATGTAGCTGTTGCTGAAAGTGGACGGCGTTGCGTCTTCTTCTTGCCTGTTTCCCGGTTGCCAGGATTTCTGCCGGTTGATCCGCAGCCAGCCCAGGTATTTCCCCTGTTTGCCGGTCTGGCAGATCAGGGTGTTTTTCACCACCAGCGGGGGCAGGTTGG
Source organism: Desulfobacterales bacterium (assembly GCA_021647905.1). Taxonomy (NCBI): domain Bacteria; kingdom Pseudomonadati; phylum Thermodesulfobacteriota; class Desulfobacteria; order Desulfobacterales; species Desulfobacterales bacterium. Next base: position 78,120 of record JAKITW010000001.1, read on the forward strand.
CCGGGGAGGGGGAGGACTGGATGATCAACCGGATGCCGTCCACTGAATCGGCAATGGCCCGGTTCTCGGCCAGGGAATAGTTGGACAACAGAATCACCAGATCGCACTTGTCCTTAAGACCGGCGACCGTGTCCGGCAGCACCCGGCGCCAGGGGAGGATAACCACATCATCGGGCAGGACCGGCCGCGGCTGGGCATTGTCATTGGTGATGCCGATGACGCCGATGGTGAGATCATCCCGGGTGATGACGGTGTACGGTGTAAATAAAGGGCTGGAGTCCCCGCGGCGGACCAGGTTGGCGGAGAGCCAGGGAAACGCGGCCCGCCGGTTCAGGTCGAGAAGAAAGTCCAGCCCTCCGGCCAGATCGCTGTTGCCCACTGCCACCGCATCAAAGCGCATCAGATCATAGGCCCGCGCGATGCCGGCCGCGGCGATTTTTGCCTGGTCGAGCCTGGCGCCGGTGAGATGCCCGGGCTTGAACAGCAGGTTGCCGCTGTCCAGGGTCAGGGCCGGGGGGCCGGGGTTTTCCCGTAATCGGTTCAGTTGAAACGCCTTTTTGGACAGACCGCCCAATTGAGCGCTTTTTCAGCCGCAGGGTTCCAGCTCGCCCAGAACGTCGTTGCCGTACAGGATGGTGAGATCGGTTCCCGCGGTTGCGGATACACCGGCCGGCGGGAGAAGCAGGAGTCCCGTGAGCAGGAGGAATCCGGCAATAATGGATGCAATGACACTTCTCATGATCTTTCCTCAGGTCTGTTTTGGGGAGTCAGGGTTACGTTGGCGCAGAATCCGGCGCCACTTGATCAGCCGCTCCTTGATCACCGCCTCGTAGCCCCGGTTGGTGGGGTGATAAAAGGTCTGTCCGTTCAGTTCCCCGGGCAGGTGTTCCTGCAGGACCAGGCCGTCGGCATGGTCGTGGGCATATTGATATCCCTTGCCGTAGTCCAGTTTCTTCATCAAGCCGGTGGGGGCGTTGCGCAGATGGAGCGGCACCGGCAGGCTGCCGCTTTGGTTGATCTCCTGGCGCACCTTTTTATAGGCCATGTAGAGGGCATTGCTTTTAGGGGCGGTTGCCAGGTAGACCACGCACTGGACCAGGGCCAGTTCCCCTTCCGGCGAACCCAGGGTGTGATAGGCGTCCCGGCAGTTGATCGCCAGGTTGAGTGCCCGGGGATCGGCATTGCCGATATCCTCCGAGGCAAAACGGATCATCCGCCGGGCGATGTAGAGCGGTTCCTCGCCCGCGGCCAGCATCCGCGCCAGCCAGTAGAGGGCTCCGTCCGGGTCGCTGTCCCGCAGGCTCTTGTGCAGGGCCGAGATCAGGTTGTAATGCTCCTCGCCGTCCATGTCGTAGCGCAGGGTGGTGCGCTGACTGGCCTCCAGGACCGTGTCCAGGGTGATGATCGGTTTTTCTCCATCGGTCCGGGGCCGGGCCAGGCTGGCGGCGATCTCCAGGTTGTTCAGGGCCCGGCGGGCATCGCCGTCGGCCATGGCCGCCAGGTGGTCCAGGGCCTGGTCGTTGGCAATGATATCGAGTTTGCCCAGCCCGTTTTCCCGGTCGATCAGCGCCCGGGAGAGGATTTTTTTTAAGTTTTCCGGGGCAAGGGGGTTCAGTACCAGGACCCGGCAGCGGGAGAGCAGCGGGGCGATTACCTGGAAGGAGGGGTTCTCGGTGGTGGCGCCGATCAGGGTCAGGAGCCCGCTTTCCACGTGGGGCAGAAAGCCGTCCTGCTGCGCCTTGTTGAACCGGTGGATTTCGTCGACAAAAAGGATGGTGTTTTTTTTATTTTTTTCCAGCTGCTCTTGGGCCTGGGCAACGATCGCCCGCACCTCCTTGACCCCGGACATCACGGCCGAGAAAAAGACAAAGTCCGCCCCGGTGCTTCTGGCCAGGATCCGGGCCAGGGTGGTCTTGCCCGAGCCCGGCGGCCCCCAGAGGAGCAGCGACGGGATCTGCTGCTGGTCAATGAGCCGGCTCAGCATCCGGTCCCGGCCCAGCAGCTCCTCCTGACCCACGAAATCGGTCAACGAGGTGGGCCGCATCCGCTCGGCCAGGGGGATATTGGTTTTTCGGGAGGGGCCGGTCAAGACTGCTGCCTCGCCGGGCAATAATCAACGGATCGTTGCATCTTGGGTTCACTCCTTGGGGATGAAAATCACGTTGGGTAACTGCCTGAGATCCGCGTCAGAGGTGATGATCTCGCAGGCAAAGGATCGCGCCACGGCAACAATAATCGCATCCGCCATGGCAAGACCGTGCCGCAGGGCCAGGTCCGCGGCCGCCAGGGCAAGGGTTTCGTCAAAAGGTATCAGTTGCGAGTTTTTCATATGCCCGGCTGCAAACAGGGCCTTTTCCTCTCCGACTTCCCGTTTCAGAATCTTGTATACCTCGTAGAGGATTATGGCGGGAACCAGAATTTCCTCCGGATCTTCCAGATACTGTTGGTAGTGGTCGGCAAGGCTCCCATCGGAAAACCACTCCAGCCAGCCGCAGGAATCAACGATAACCATTAAAAACGGTCCTTTTTCTCGCGGTAGTCAGCCAGCCCGGCGCCGGTCGCTATTCCCCGCAGCTCTTGGAGTGAGCGTTGGGGGATGAGGATAAGCATGCCGTCTTTTTCTATCACCGTCAGCTTCTGTTGGGGCCGCAACCGGAGACGTTCCCTGACCTGTTTTGGAATAACCACCTGATACTTGCTTGAAATCGTGGTCTGCATACCATTCTCCCTTTGCTTGATCGATACGATAAGTGTATGAAAAATGTCGCAGGGTGTCAAGCTAATGCCCAGGTGGTTTCAGGGATGATCAGCGGCAGGCCCGGTCCAGTTCCTGCCATTTTTTTTCCAGCCGTTTGGCTGACACCGGATAGGCGGTCTTGAGTTCCGGGGCAAACAGGGAGATCCGGAATTCCTCAATCATTTCCTCGAATTCAGCCAGCCGGGCCGCGCACTCGGGCGATGAATCCCGCCGGCCGGACTCAATCTCCCGCAACCGGGCAACAAACAGGGTCAGTCGGGATGCCTTGGCCGCGTCTTTTCTCGGGTCCAGCCGGGCCCGTTCCACCCGGATCTGCAATCCCTTGCAATAGCGGATTGCATTAATGATCCGCGCCTCGCTCCGGGTGCGGAGAAAGTCCGAAGGCAGAATCCGGGCCAGGTGGGCGTGGAAGTCCAAGTCATGACCGGCAACCGGCCCGGGCAGGGCCGGCTGGTATTTTTTGATCAGATCCAGGGTGGTCCGCCGCTCGGTCAAGACCTGGCGGACCCGGTCAAGCAGCCGGTTGGCAAGCAGATACATCCCGTTTTCCTTGACCTTTTCGATCTGTTGTATAAATTTTTTTTCATTGGGGATCAGGCCATTGCGGCAGGAGAATATCTCAACCAGCACGAATCGGAACAACTCCTCCAGGAATTGTTTGCGGTCGGCCAGCCCCTCCAGCAGTCTCCAGCCGGTTTTCTGGTCCAAAAAGGCCCGGCATTCCTTTTTAAGCGCAGTGAACTGTTTGGGAAACCAGCGCCGGTACAGGGCAAGTGTTCCCTGCCGGGTGAGCCGGCAAGACTGCTCCCGGTCGCCTGCCAGCCGGATGGCCACGGTCCGGTTTTCCTCCTCGACCAGGGCCGGATAGGCAAAGCCCAGGAGTTTTTCTTGCTGGTCGCTGATCGGAATTTCAGCCGGCAGTTCGGCAAAATCCCATTCAGTGATATTGTCGCGTTCCCATTGGCGTCGGAGCGCTGCCGGGATCAGGTCCACGGCCCGGGTGGCGGTTGATAGCCGGTCCCGGTCGCTCAGGTCCCTCAGGCTGCGGCTGCTTTTAAGAACCTTGCCCCTCTGGTCCACCAGTTCGAACCGGGTCCGCAGATGCGGGGGCAGGGTGTCCGGGCCGGGCCAGTCGCGACGGTCGATCCGGAGCCGGTACTCTTTACCAATGGCCTTTTCCAGGGCCGGGAGCAGGGGGCCCTGGGAGGCCGATATCCCGGCCGCCAGGCCGGCGGCGGTTTCAGGAATAGGGATCAGCTGGCGGCGGATGGCCTTGGGCAGCCCCTTGAGCAGGCAGGTAATCTTTTCAACCAGCAGCCCGGGCACCGGCCGGTCAAAGAGGGCCGGGTCGATCCGGCCCACCAGGTCAACGGGCAGGCTGACAGTGACCCCGTCCTCGGCAGTGCCGGGTTCGAAACGGTATTTGAGCGCAAGCTTCAGGTCGCCCAACACCATGCTTTTGGGGAATTGTTCCAGCCGGTCCCGGTCCGGCAGCTCTTTAACCAGGTCGTCCCGGTTCATTCTGAGAAAGTCGTCTCCCTTTTCCTTGATCACCCGGTTGAGACCCTGCCGGTCGCAGATATCGGGCAGCCGCTGGTGGTAAAACTCAAATACCGTCTGGTCATCGACCATCACCCCGCGCAGCCGGAGCCGGTTCTCCATTTCCTCCAGTTCGGCCATTAACTTTCCGTTGTGCTCGAAAAAGGGGAAACGGCCGCCCAGTTCGCCTTTGACCAGTGCGTCGTGGATAAAGATCGCATGGGCCTCGGCCCGGGCCGTTGGCCCGACTTTTTTGTAATTGACCTTGCGGCCGGCCACCAGCACCAGGCCGAACAGGGTGACCTTTTCATCGGCCACCACCTGGCCGCTTTTCTTTTCCCAGCGCGGGCGCGAGTAGCTCGACCGGCAGAGATCGCCGGCAATGGGCTCAAGCCAGTCCGGATTGATATTGGCCACGGTCCGGGCAAAGAGCCGGCTGGTCTCCACCAGTTCGGCGGCCACGATCCAGCTTCCGGCGGAGTTGAACTGGCTCGAACCGGGAAATATCATCAACTCCTTGTCCTGGGCGCCCAGGTAGATGTTTTTTGCTTTTTTCAGGCCGATGTTGCGGAGGTAGCCGCTCAGTATGGCCTGGTGTACCGCATCAAAGGGGGCTGGCCGGCGGTTGTATTCAAAGCCTTCATCAATCAGAATGGCGCTGGGCTGGTCGTGGATATCCTGCCATTCCCGCATCCGTTGATAGGAGAGAAAATGGGTCTTGCAGAACTTGCGGGCCTGGTTGCGGCTCTTTTTTCGGGCCACGGCGTGAAAGGCCTCCCAGATGGAGAGATAGGAGAGAAAATCCGAGCCCTCCACGCGGAATCGTTGATGGGCCTGGTCCGCCTCGGTCTCATGGTCGGCCGGCCGCATCCGCGGGTCCTGGCCGGCCAGGGCCGCGACGATGATCTGTACCTCGCGCAGGGCATTGCGCTCTTGGGCCTCGATCAACTGCCGGGCCAGGCGGGGACCGATGGGCAGCCTGGCCATCAGCCGGCCCCTGGCGGTGAGGTAATGCCTGCACCCCTCTGTTCTGATCGCGCCCAACTCGGCGAGCAGGGTGTAGCCGTCGCGGATCGCCCGCCGGGCCGGGGGGTCGATAAAGGGAAATTCGCCCGGGTCGCCGAGCTGATGGAAGAGCATCCGCAGAATGACCTCGGCCAGGTTGGAACGTTTGATCTCCGGCAGGGTGAACTCCGGCCGGCCCTTATACTCATCCTCGCCATAGAGGCGGATACATATTCCCGGACCCACCCGGCCGCATCTTCCCTTGCGCTGATCGCAGCCGGCCCGGGAGATCGGGGCCACCGGCATGCGCATGGTGCGGGCCCGGGGGCTGTACATCGGGATCCGGGCCAGGCCGGTATCGATCACATAACGGATTCCCGGGACCGTGATCGAGGTTTCAGCCACATTGGTGGCGATGACGATCTTTTCGACCCTGGCCGGCCGGAAGATCCTCTGCTGGTCCCTTGGATGCAGCCGGCCGAACAGGGGGAGGATAAGCGGCTGGTTCGACCAGGGGCCGGACCCGGTCCGGCCGGAAGGGTCTTTCAGTTTTCCGGCCAGGGTGTCCATTGTCTCGCGGATATCCCGCTCAGTGGGCATGAACACCAGGATGTCGCCGGGCCGGTCCTGGCAACGGAGTTTAGCGATCGCCGCCACTGCCAGGTCCACCGGGGTCAGCTCTTCGCCGTCCTTTTCCCGGGGCTGGTAGCGGACCTCCACCGGATGGGCGCGGCCGGAGACCTGGATCACCGGCGCATTGTTGAAGTGGCGGGAGAATTTTTCCGTGTCAATGGTGGCCGAGGTGATGATCAGCTTGAGATCTTTTCTGTGGGCCAGCAGTTGCTTGAGGTAGCCCAGGAGAAAGTCGATGTTCAGGCTGCGCTCGTGGGCCTCATCGATGATCAGGGTATCGTAGGCACCGAGTTTTTTGTGCTGCCGGGTCTCGGCCAGGAGGATCCCGTCGGTCATGAACTTGATCCGGGTCCGGGATGAGGTCCGGTCCTGGAAGCGGATTTTGTAGCCGACCAGGCCGGAACAGCCGGCCGGTTCCAGTTCCTCGGCCAGCCGGGCCGCCATGGCCGTGGCCGCCAAACGGCGGGGCTGGGTGCAGCCGATTGTTTTTTTTATGCCGCGGCCGGCCTCCAGGCACATCTTGGGCAGCTGGGTGGTCTTGCCCGACCCGGTGTCGCCGGAGACGATGATCACCTGGTGCTCATCGACGGCCTTGATAATTTTCTCTTTTTGGGCGACAATGGGCAGGTCGTCGGGATAGGGGATAGGGACTGGCATGGTGCGGATCTGTCGGAGTTATGCGGTGTACCGGTTGAATATTTTTGTATTCTGACGAGCCGCCATCCTACCACGGTTTTCATAAACCAGCATGGCTGGACCAGATTTTCAGGCCGCGGCCACAACCAACAATGAAAACCTCCCCGGGCAGCGAGCTTTGTCCGGCACGACTTTCATATAAAACATCTGTGTTGTCACGGGTCGCAACCCTGCCGGCCATATCTGAAAAAGGAGATATACGACCATGAAGGTACGTAAAGCCGTTATCCCGGTTGCCGGTCTCGGCACCCGGTTTCTGCCGGCCACCAAGGCCATCCCCAAGGAGATGCTGACCATTGTTGACCGGCCCACCATCCAGTACATTGTCGAAGAGGCGGTGGCCTCGGGAATCGAGCAGGTTATCCTGATTACCAGCGCGGGCAAGTCGGCGATAGAGAACCATTTTGACTATGATTTTGTGCTGGATACCGTGCTCCAGGAAAAAAACAAGCACCGTCTACGCGAGGAGCTGGCCCATATCTCCAATCTGATCGACATCGTTTCGGTGCGGCAGAAAAAGCCCCTGGGGCTGGGGCATGCCATCTGGACCACCCGCAACGTGGTGGGCAATGAACCCTTTTGCGTGCTCCTGGGCGACGACCTGGTATTGAGTGAACGGCCATGCTGCCGGCAGATGCTTGATATATTCGACGAGGTGGAGGAGTCCATAGTCGCCATCCAGCGGGTCCCCCTGGACCAGACCTGTAATTACGGGATCGTCGAAGGGCTGCCCAATGACCGGGAACGGACCTTTAAGGTGAAACGGATGGTGGAAAAACCCGCGCCCGGCACCACCAACTCCGACATGGCGATCATCGGCCGCTACATCCTGCAGCCGGAGATATTCGAGATCCTGGAAAAGACCACCCCGGGCCACGGCGGCGAGATCCAGCTCACCGACGCCCTGCAGGCCCTGGCCCGGCAGCGGGGGATGTATGCCTACGAGTTCGAGGGCACCCGTTACGATGCCGGCGACAAACTCGGCTATCTCAAGGCCGTGGTCGCCTTTGCCCTGCGTCATCCTGATCTGGGCGCCGACTTTGGCGAGCATATCAAGAAAGTGGCCGCTGGCCTGTGATTGTCCATGACCTACCTGGAAGTGGCGGTGGCCGCGCCCCTTGACCATACCCTGACCTATGGGCCGCCGGAGCGGGGCAGCGGACTGCTCCGGCCGGGGATGCGGCTGCTGGTGCCCCTGGCCGGCCGGCAGGTTACCGGCTATCTGTTGGGTGAGGTCAAGGAGACGCCCCCGGGGCACTGGAAAATAAAACCAATAACCGAGGTGCTTGACGAGGAACCGCTCTTTTCCGCGCGCCAGGTCACGTTCTACCGCTGGATCGCCAGCTACTATCATTATCCCCTGGGCGAGGTGATCCGGACCGGACTGCCCGGCGGCCTGGTGACCGCCAGCAGCCGCCGGGTCCTGCTCACCGAATCCGGTCAAAGGAACCTGCCCGGGCATGCTTCATATCCCTGGGTCGAGGAACTGGTGCGCAAGGGACAGTTGACCCCGGCGGTTACCAGGAAAATCTGGCGCACCAAAGGGAGACGGCTTGTCAAACAATGGGAGCAGGAAGGGTGGGTGGAGATCAGGGAGGAGATCCGCCGCTCCACCACCCGGATCCGGACCGAGTCCTGCATAACTCTCATACCCGGGAGCGAATTGCCGGCGCTCAAACCTTCCGAGCAGAAGACCCTGGCGCTCTTGGAAGAGTTGACTGCCGCAGCCGGGCAGGAGGAGCCCATCCTGCGCCGGCAGCTCAGCTCGCTTTATTCCGGCGCCGGACAAGCCCTGAAGGGACTGGCGGCCAAGGGGGTGGTGCGGCTCCATGAGAAACCGGTATATCGTGATCCCCTGGGCGAGACCCTGGCGGTGGCCGACCCGCCCGAACATCTGACCCCGGAACAGAGCGCGGCCCTGGAACAGTTATTGCCCGCGGTCCGGCAACAGCGGTTCGCCCCTTTTCTGCTCCACGGGGTTACCGGCAGCGGCAAGACCGAGATCTACCTCCGGGCCGCGGCCGCAACGCTCAACCAGTCCAGGGGCGTGCTGGTGCTGGTGCCGGAAATAGCCCTGGCCGCCTACCTGGAGGCCCAGTTCATCGCCCGGTTCGGTGAGCGGGTGGCCCTGCTCCACAGCGGTCTCTCCGCAGGGGAACGGTTTGACCAGTGGCTGCGGATCGCCCGGGGCGAGGCGACCGTGGTGGTCGGGGCCCGCTCGGCGATATTCGCGCCATTGTCCGACCCGGGGTTGATCGTGGTGGACGAGGAACATGATAACGGCTACAAGCAGGAGGACGGGCTGCGCTATCAGGCCCGGGACCTGGCCGTGCTCCGGGCCCGCCAGGCCGGGGCCGTGGTGCTGCTCGGCTCGGCCACCCCGTCGATCACCAGCTATCATCATGCCCGGACCGGCAAATACCAACTCCTGACCCTTGCCAAGCGGATCGAGGACCGGCCCCTGCCCGCGGTACAGGTGGTCGACCTCAGGCGGATCAAAACCGTGTCCGGGTATCCGCCCCTGTTTTCACCGGACCTGGTAAAGGCCCTGAAAGAGAACCTCGGCCGGGGTGAACAGAGCCTGCTTTTCCTGAACCGTCGCGGCTATGCCAATCTGATGCTCTGCCGCTCCTGCGGCCGGAGCGTTACCTGCGGTCAGTGCCAGGTGGCCATGACCATGCATAAGGGTCGCAACGAGCTGCTCTGTCATTACTGCGGCCATGTCCGGGCGGTGTCGGCCCCTTGTCCATCCTGCAATGGCAGCGAGTTGATCGGGGTGGGGTTCGGCACCGAACGGCTGCAGGCCGAACTGGGCCGGATACTGCCCGCGGCCCGGGTGGCCCGCCTTGACCGGGATACCTGCAGCAAGCGCCGCGATTACCTGGCCGTGCTCAGGGCCATGCACAACCTTGAGATCGATATCCTGGTCGGCACCCAGATGATTGCCAAGGGGCATCATTTCCCCCGGGTGACCCTGGTGGGGATCGTCTGGGCCGATGCCGGTCTGGGGCTGCCGGATTTCCGGGCCGGGGAGCGGGTCTACCAGCTGATCGGCCAGGTCGGCGGCCGGGCCGGCCGGGGCGAGTGGCCGGGCCGGGTGATCATCCAGACCCATCAGCCGGATCACGCCAGTATCCATCTGGCCCGCAGCAACGATTATCCGGCCCTGTATGAGCAAGAGATCTCCCTGCGCCGGGGTCTTGGTTTTCCACCCTTCAGCCGGTTGATCAATATCCGGATCAAGGGGAGGGATGAGCAGGCAGTGGCCGGTGCGGCCCGGGCCCTGGCCGGATACGGCAAGGGATTGATCCGCTCGGGGATCAGGGGGGTGCAGCTCCTGGGCCCGGCCCCGGCGCCCCTGTCACGGCTCCGGGGAAACTATCGCTGGCAGCTGCTGGTCAAGGGTATTGAGGTGGAGTCGCTCCATCTCTTTTGTCAACGCCTTGTCAGGGAGGGACCGGGTCTGGACAGAAGGGTCATGGTCAGTCTGGACGTGGACCCGGAGAATATGTTGTAACAGAGAGGTGTCGGGTTTCAGGTTTCAGATGTCAGGTGAGATCAGAGGACAGGAGACAGAAAAAAACAGGGGTTTAGGTCGATGCCGGAATTATAATCTTCCCCTGAAACCTGGGACCCGCAGCTCACCTCTTACCTCTCACCTGTCTTTTTAATGTGATCAGGCTGATCTCACCCGGGCAGTTGAAGCGTAAGGGGATTCCCGAGGTGCCGACTCCGCGGCTGGTATAGCCGCTCATTTCCAGGTATACCCACGGGCCGGCCGCGGTAAAGCGCGGGGCTCGGCTGTGGGTGAAGATCGGTTTGCCGTTGGGCAGGCAGATCTGGCCGCCATGGGTATGGCCGCAGAGATAGAGGCGGGGGCTGAACTTGATCGCCTCGGCGTAGGCCTCCGGCGAGTGGGCCAGGAAAATTTTGAACCCGTCGCCCGGCACCTTTTTAAAGGCCAGTCCCAGGTCGTGGACCTTGTAGTAATGGGGGTCATCGATTCCAATGATCCAGATCTTTTCTCCCTGCCGCTCAATGGCCGCCGAGTCGTTGACCAGCATCAGTATCCCCGCCTCTTCAAGGTCCGGCACCATTTCGATACAGTCGTGGTTGCCCAGCACTCCAAGAATCCCGTGCCGGGAGTGGACATGGCCGAGGAGGGCGCGCAGCCGGCGCAGGCTGGGGCCGCTGCTTCCGAACATCTCCGGCCGGATGTCGCCGCCGATCAGGCAGAGGTCCACCTCCAGCCCCTTGATTTTGTCGATCAGCAGTTCGTTGAGATCCTTTGTCCCGTCCAGGTGGAGATCAGTGAGGAGCATGATCCGAAAACTGTCGAATGGGCCCGGCAGGTCGGCAAACCGGTATTCCTGTTCCTGGATCCGGATATCATGGCAGTTGCGGGCTCCCCGGTCGTAGAGATTCAACAGCTTGAACAGGCTGCCGATCAGCAGCCGGAAGTAGATATAATTTTCAAAGTTGAGCAGCCGCTGCCACCGGGCCAGGGGCTGATGGCAGGCCCGCCATTCCCGCAGCCGGACCGTGGAGCGGACAATCCGCGGCAGGTTCTTGGCGAGTGGCCGGTAGCGCATATAGCTCCAGAGCCGTGATCCCAGGCCGGCGATGATAATGAACAGCAGCAGGACGGCCGGCAATGCCGGCAGGGGCAGATCCAGGACCGGGACCAGGTAGAGCAGGGGAAAGAGCCCCTCGAATATCTGGTCCAGCAGGAACACCGGCTTGCCGCTGGGGTAACGGAGCCGACGCTTGATGTAACTGGAGAGAAGATCGCCACTGACCACCAGCAGGCCGCCGAGGCCGCCGGCCCGCCAGTCCAGGCCGAGGAGCAGGGGCCCCAGCAGGGCCCCGCCGCCGATACAGAGAAGCGCGCCACGGACGGTCTTATGGGGGCCGAAAAGAGGCTGGCCGTCCGCACAGACCATGCCGAGGTCCAGGGGACGACGGTACCTCTTCCTCCAGAGGATCGCGGCCAGGGGCGGGAGGAAATTAATCAGCAGGAGAAAGAGCAGAAGTTTGGTCGTCATCCGCCTGGCTTCCCGGTGAAATGGTCGGGCCGGTCCGGCCCGGGTCGGTGTCAGTTTGCGGCCAGAGGGTCGAGGATATGGAGCTTGAGCCAGTGGCGGTCCCACCATTCCAGGGGATTGACAAAAACCCCGTTGACCAGGATGGAAAAATGGAGATGGTCGCCGCCGGCCATGCCGGTGGTGCCGCTTAGGCCCAGCACCGTGTCCTGGTCGACCAGGGTGCCGGGCTCCACCCTGATCCGGCTCAGATGGGCATAGAGACTGGCCAGTCCCTGGCCGTGATCAAGGATTACCGTATTGCCGTAGATGCCCAGATAACCGGCAAATACCACCCGGCCGCGGTTGGCGGCCTTGACCTGATCATGTCTGGTCGAGGCCAGGTCAATGCCCAGATGGACCTGGTGGTCGATCTTCTTGCCCTTGTAAAAATAGTCGCGGCTGTCGGCAAAGCCTGCTGTTTTCTTGCTGCGGGCCATCTGCTTGAAGGGGCCCTGCCAGAGACGTTGCTCGGCTGACCGTGAACAGATCTCCCTGATCCGTTTGCCGTTTTCCTGCCGGACCTGGTTGTTTACAAAGATAAACCGCTGGGCCGGAGTGCCGGTCATTTGCGGGTAGGCCTCGGCGAACTCGGGGAGTTTCCGCTTCAGGAAACCATCGCTGATCTCGATCCGGGAGAATCGCCAACGCGGTTTTCTCAGGTTCATGCCAAAGGATGCCCGGCCCTGGTTGCCCACCTGGTCGGTGGCGATTACCACTGCCCTGGAGATGGCGGTGGTGTCATGGGGCAGACCGATCAGCACCGCGAACAGCCCCTTGTTCCGGGTTCAACGGGTAGCCGGGCAGGAAACGGCCGTTGATGGAGACCCCGTGGGTCGCGGGCGGTTCATTGATCCGGTAGATCACCACCCCGCTGCCGCCGGGCCTGATATCCCGGGGGGCATCGACAACCACCACCCGGGGCGGGGTGGTGTCGATCTCCACCGGTACCTCGAGGGTCGTCCGGTTGCCCGCGCCCCAGCCCCAGAGGGAGAAGTCCCGGGCCGTGAAACGGAGCATGGCCTTGCCTTGCTTGAAGCCCAGGTCAGGGATGTTGATGGAGATTGTTTCCTCGACCTGTTTCGGTCCGACATTCAGCAGATAGCCCTGGCCGGGGAACTCCTTCCGCATTATCCGGACCTGCCGGGTCCGGGGAGCCTTGCCCTTTACCTTGACCTGCTGGATAAACTGGAGGCTGAGCTGTCTTACCCCCCTTTGTTGGTCATCAACGGTGAACCGGACCGTAAGCTCGGGGCCGCTGCGGGAGACGTCGTTCAGCACCGTTATCCGCGGTTTATCCTGCTCAAAGAGGATAACCATTGCCGCGGCCAGCAGGACGATGATAACGACAAGGATCAGGCCAAGGCCGAGGAAACGATTTTTCTTGAGCAGGTCGCTGCTGTTTTTGCGCATTACACGGCCCCGGGTAGTGATGAAGGGGATTTTCAGCCCCAGGCGATCTGATATTTCTTGATCTGCGCCCCATGGTCGGGCTTGATGATGAAACGCTTGCCAGTCTCCCGTTCCAGGGTCTCCACCACCAGGGACTCTTCCTTGAGCATCATCTCCGCCACCCCTGGGTGCACGGTCAGGGTGACGCTGGTGCCTTCCATCCTGGGGGCATGGCGGACCACCTTGCGGAAGATTTCATGGCAGATGGCGCGGCGCGATTTGTCGAACCCCCGGCCGTCGCAGAAGGGGCAGGGCTCACAGAGCAGCCGGGTAAGGTTGTCCCGGTTCCTTTTGCGGGTCATCTGCACCAGACCGAACTCTGAAAGTTTGAGGATGTTGATCCGGCTCTTGTCCTTTTTCGCTGCGTCCTGCATGGCCTGGAACACCTTGTCCCGGTGTTCCTCGTTTTCCATGTCAATGAAATCGATGATAATGATCCCGCCGATATTTCTGAGCCGCAGTTGGTAGGCGATCTCCTTGACCGCCTCCATATTGGTCTTGAACAGGGTCTCTTCCAGATCGTTCTTGCCCACGTAGCGGCCGGTGTTCACGTCAACCGCGGTAAGGGCCTCGGTGGTCTCGATGACTATGTAGCCGCCGGAGCGGAGCCAGACCTTCTTCTCCAGGGCCCGGCAGATCTCCACCTCGACCCCGTAGGCATCGAACAGGGGCACTTCGCCCTCGTAATAATTAACCTTGTCACGGAGCTGCGGCACAAAGGTGTCGACAAAGCGCAACACCCGTTCATGGGTGCGGCGGTCATCGACCAGCACCTGTTTGGTATCAGGGGTGAACAGGTCCCGCACCGCCCGCAGGGTGATGTCCAGGTCCTCGTACACCAGGGCCGGGGCCGGGGTTTTGTCGGCCATGGTCTGGATATCGCTCCAGAGCAGGAGGAGGAACTCCATGTCCGCCTCCAGATCGCCGCGGGTGGCGTTCTCCGCGGCCACGGTGCGGACGATGAAGCCCTTGCCCTCCGGCCGCAGGATCTCGATCTCCTGGCGGAGCCGCTGCCGGACCTCTTCGTTTTCGATCTTGCGGGAGATGCCGATATGGTCGGTCATCGGCATGAAGACCAGGTTGCGGCAGGGCAGGGTGATATGGCAGGTGAGCCGGGCCCCCTTGGTGCCGATGGGCTCCTTGCATATCTGGACCAGAATGTCCTGGCCCTCGGTCAACAGGTTCTCGATCGTTGTTTCGTCCCGGGAGGGCCGCGGGTCCTGCTGCCGGCTGTTGCTCGAATCCGAACAGCAGCTCCGCTCGCGGTCGTTGGTCAGCAGCCGTTGTTCCAGTTCGTCGGTGGTGATATGGATATCATCAACATAGAGGAACCCGGTCCGTTCCAGGCCGATATCCACAAAGGCGGCCTGCATCCCGGGCAGGACCCGGACCACCCGGCCCCGGTAGATATTGCCGACCAGCCCTTTTTCCCGCGGCTGTTCCTGGTGAAACTCGACCAGGTTGCTGTTTTCCAACAGGGCAATGCGGATCTCATAGGAGGTGGCGTTGATGAGCAGATAATTATCCATAATTAAGTACTTTCAGGGCTGATTGGCAAGGGGGCCGAGGAACGGTTGTCAGGCTCTTGGCTTGCAAAAAGAACGGGCCTTGCTATGGTGACTCGTGCGTAGTCAATAGTATTTATCATGAAAGTCGCCCCGGACGGAACCTCGGTGTCCGGGGAGATTCTCATTGTTGGTTGTGGCCGCGGCCTGAAACTTGGTCCAGCCATGCTGGTTTATACAAAACTATTGGCAAACTTAAAATGGAAAATTATGTAAGCGTTATTATCCCCGTGTATAACCGGGAAAAATTTATCATGCAATCCGTGGAGTCGGTGCTTGCCCAGACCTGGTCCTGTTTCGAGGTGATCGTGGTGGATGACGGCTCCACCGACCGCACCGCGGAACTGGTGGCCCGGCTCCGGCAAAAGAGCGATCCCGGGCGGATTATTTATATCTCCCAGGAGAACCAGGGACCGGCCGCGGCCCGCAACACCGGCATCCGGGCGGCCCGGTACGATCTGCTCGCCTTTCTCGATTCCGACGACCGCCTTGTCAAGGACAAGCTTGCGGCCCAGGTGGCATTGATGGCGGCCAATCCCGAGGCGCTCATCTCCCATACCGATGAGATCTGGTTTCGGCGGGGGGTGCGTTTGAATCCCAAGAACAGACATCGTAAGGGCGGCGGCGATCTTTTTGCCCGCTGTCTTGAACTGTGCGTGGTGGGGATGTCCACGGTAATGGCGCGCCGGGATTTTTTTGCGCGGGCCGGCTTTTTTAACGAGGATTTTTTCTGCTGCGAGGACTATGATCTCTGGCTGCGGGCCAGCGTTGATCTGCCCTTTCTCTACCTGGACCGGGCCCTGACCATCAAGGACGGCGGCCGGGGTGATCAGCTTTCCGTGATCCACCGGATGGGCATGGATAAGCTCAGGATTAAATCCATAACCATGCTCCTTGATTCCGGCCGGCTTGACCCGCAACAGGAAGAGATGGCAATCAGCGAGTTGACCCGGAAATGCACGATCTACGGCCAGGGCTGCCTGAAACACGGCCGCAGTGAAGAGGGGCGATATTATCTTGAGCTGCCCGGCCGGGGACAGATGACAGAGGACAGAAGACAGAGGACAGAAAAAACAGTGGGCAGTGGAC
Source organism: Desulfobacterales bacterium (assembly GCA_021647905.1). NCBI lineage: Bacteria > Pseudomonadati > Thermodesulfobacteriota > Desulfobacteria > Desulfobacterales > Desulfobacterales bacterium. The sequence continues at coordinate 93,938 of JAKITW010000001.1, forward strand.
GGTGAAAAAATATGGAGCAGTAAATATGGGCCGGGATATAATATTCTCTGACCTCTGACCTCTGACCTCTGACCTCTGACCTCTGACCTCTGACCTCTGACCCCTGTCTTTACA
>JAKITW010000002.1 GCA_021647905.1 Desulfobacterales bacterium
CCGGTGCGGATCGCCGATTGAGGCCAACACCACTGCGGCCACTGCCGGGCCGATACCAGGTATACTGACGATGCTCTCATAACCCGGAATCTGACGACACGCCTCAGCTATCCTGGAATCCGCTTCAACAATCGACTCCCTTACCCGGCCCAGGGTGGTAACCAGCAGCTTTGCCTCAAACGCCACGGATTCACCGACCTCACAGCCAATTGAACTCCGGGCCGCTTCTTGTATGGCCTGGAGGCGCCGGCGCTGGACGCTGCCCCGGTCACGGCTGGTGACCACCTGAAAAAATTCCCTGAAATCCATGGCCGCGATCTGGCGAGGATTCAGGCACCATTTGACAATGGCGAGATTTTCCTGCTCACGGTGGCCGTAGTATTTATCCAGTTCCGGGAAAAACTGACTCACCAGGTGATTCCTGATCCGCATCCGGATACTGTGCTCATACGCCTTTAACTTCCTCTTGAGAGACAGCAGATTGCGCAAATCCCGGATCAACGGCGACGGCAGATCGTAGTATAGAAACTTGCCCTGGGAGATAAGGTCGGCCACGTTGGCGCTATCCTTGGTATCGTTCTTGTCCCAGCGGCCATCCAGCGTCTTCCGGTTCTCTTTCGCCGCTTCGTTCGACACCAGGACCACGGTAAGACCGTTGTTGATCAGAAATTCGGCCAAGGGCTTATGGTAGTCGGCGGTCGGTTCCACGCCAAATACCACCTTGTCGAGCCCCTCCTGGGTCATGATCGCCCGAGCCCGGTGCAGCAGGGTGTCAAACCCTTCTCTGTTGTTGTCAAAGATCAATCGTCGTAAAAACGACTTGCCGGTGGCGGCGCCGAAGAAGGCATGGTGCTTGTCCTTGGCCACGTCTATCCCGACGATGAGATGCCTGTCCGAACCACGGATCTCTTTCTTGAGTTGACTAAACTCCCTCAGCCTTGATAAAGTTAAATTTTTCATTGGAAACCTCCTGTTTTGGATACTTGGTTGGCACCTATTTCTTAACAGGAGGTTTCTCTTTTTTACAGCTGATAAAATATTTTTTATTTCTTTACAATGTGAAGGCTTAACCTTTTGTTATTTCTATATATAACGCCCTTAATATTTAAATATTTGAAAAGTTTTTACACTGTGCTACCATTTCTCGGTGACAGTGATTTCGTAGATGACATACTCAAAGAAGCCGAGGAGTATTACCACCGACGGCAAGTATTACGGTCACAGGGGATCACTCTGGAGCATCTGTTACAGGTGATTGCGCGGATCACGGAAGTCCCTTTACAAGAGATATTGAAACCGGGAAAGAATCGACAAAGAGTCCGGGCCAGGAGCCTGCTGTGTTATTGGGCAGTTCGGGAACTCGGGATGACCATGACTGAATTGGCCCGTTCCGCGGGCCTATCCGTACCGGCAATTTCCATGGCAGTGCAAAGGGGAGAAAAAATCGCCCATGAGATGAAATTCACCCTGCCACAACTCGTGAAGTTAAAAACTTAACGTCCCTCTCGCCCTCTTCTTGTTTTCGTCTCCTTTGTTGAGACAAAAAAGCATTTGGTTCTTGCCTGTGAAACAAAAAACACGTATATTTGTCTCATCATATAAGACGATAAAGGTGGGCAAATGACTCAATACATCTGGCAAAGCCCCAATTGGCCGAATTTTAGACTGGATTACGAAAAGCTCCTCGTCCCTCTCGGGCGATCTCGGTTCCTGCAAGGGCAGTTGTATCAGCAGGTAGCCACACTCGGCCTGGATCTTGAGTTGCAGGCCCAACTGGAGGCCATGACCCTGGAGGCCGTGCAGACCGCGGCCATTGAGGGGGAATTCCTCAATCCGCAAGCCGTCCGTTCTTCGGTTGCCAAGCGTCTCGGGCTTCCCACTGCCGGTCTGCCCGGCTCGAAGCCGGAGACCGATGGGCTGGTTGATGTCTTGATGGAGGCCACCGGCAATTACCAGGCCCCCCTGACACCTGATCGGCTCAAGGGATGGCATGCCGCCCTTTTTCCCACCGGATATTCCGGCCTCTACAAAATCAGGGTGGCAGAGTGGCGGCCACCAGAGAAAGACCCCATGCGCATCGTATCCGGTCCGGAAGGTCGGGAGAGGGTCCACTACATCGCCCCTCCTGCCTCGCGGGTGGAGAGCGAAATGGAGACCTTCCTGCACTGGTGGGAGGGGTCGCGGCCGTCCCGGGAGGGGATGGACCTCATTATCAGGGCCGGTATTGCCCATTACTGGTTTCTGGCCATCCATCCCTTTGAGGATGGCAACGGTCGTCTGGCAAGGGCCTTGGCGGATCTGGCGCTCACCCAGGGCGAGGGGGTTGCCAAGCGATGCTACAGTCTTTCAAATCAGATTATGGAAAAGCGGGAAGGGTATTACCGGGTTCTTGACAGGACTTCCCGTGGAGATGGGGATTTGACCGGGTGGATGTCCTGGTTCCTTGAATGCTATGAACAGACGATAAAAAAGTCGCAGAAGGTGATGGACAAGGTGGTGAAAATCTCCCGTTTCTGGCAGAACGTGTCCCATATCGCCTTGAACGAGCGCCAGCGGAAGGTTATCGGAAAACTGCTCGAAGCTGGGCCTGGAGGCTTTGAGGGCGGCCTGAAATCCCGAAAGTATCTCGGCATGACCGGGGCCAGCCGGGCCACCGGCCACCGGGATATGATGGATTTGGTCAAAAAGAACATCCTCCGGCCCAACGATGCGGGCGGCCGGAGTTCCAGCTATGAACTGTGCTGGGAGTTGACCGGGAAAAAGGTTTTGTCAGGAGAAGAGGAATAGAACTTGGCCCCTGTCGGCAGGCAGCTCACAGGTGAAGTGGGGAGGCTGATTAAAGCCCTCATCAAGCTGACCACTACCCACAAATAGTTCTGAACAGAGCATTTGGTTCATGATAGCATGAAGGCATGGATCATGGAAGCAGCCATCCAATCGCCTGTGGGCAACATATCTCCCTGGCGGCGATCGCCGCGCAGGCCAGGGATATATTTGCCGCCCAGCCGGAAAAGGGGGAGCATACTTAAGAGGAGGTGGAGATGATGATTGAACAGAATAACAGAGTGACAGATGATGGCCGGCGGTTCCCATGGCTGGCCGGCTACCTGAGCGTCTTGTGTATCTCCCTGTTCCTGTTGCTGGGCAATGCCCGGGCAATGGCGGCGGCCCCGGAGCAACTGGCCGAACTCGGCGCTCCGGTCCTCGATTCCCAGCGCCAGTGGACCCTTATGGTCTATCTGGACGGCGATAATGATCTGGAAAAATTCGCCCTGCTGGACTTGAACGAGATGGAGCAGGGGCTGCCGGAATCCGGGGTCACGGTGGTGGCCCTGGTGGACCGTGCCCAGGGATACGATGACAGCGACGGCGACTGGCAGGGCTGCCGGGTCTATCGACTGCGCCGGGACCGGGATCCCGAGAAACTGGCCTCGGAGCAGATCGCCGAACTCGGCGAACTCAACATGGGTGATCCGGCGGTGCTGAGCGCCTTTGTGACTGGTGCGGTCCGAAAATTTCCCGCCCCTCACTACGGGATAATCCTCTGGGACCATGGCGGCGGCTGGAGCCTCATGGCCATTGATCACAGTGCTCCCGGCACTGAAAAGGGGATGGACAGTCTCAACCTGCCGGAGCTGCGTCAGGGGCTCAGCCGGGCCCTGGACCGGCTGGGGCTGGAGCGATTGGACCTGGTGGGTTTCGATATGTGCCTCATGGCCCAGCTGGAAACCGCCTATGAGCTTGCCGGGCTGGCCCGCGTCATGGTGGCCTCCCAGGCGGTGGAACCCGGCGACGGCTGGCCCTATGACCGTTTTCTGCCCATGTTCGGCCGGGAAACCGCCGGGGTTAAACGGTTGGCAACCAATATTGTCAAGGCCTATGACGACTATTATTCGGAACGCAAGGAACGGGTGGCCACCCTGTCGGCCATTGATCTCGATGCCATCGACGGAGTGGTGGCGGCCGTGGACGGCATGGCCGGGAAGTTGACCGGGGTGCTGGAGCGACGCTGGCCGGATATCGCCCGTTCCCTCTTCTATTCCGAGACCTACGGGGACCGGACCGATATCCGTCGCGACGCCCGGGTACTCTCCAGCATTGATCTCCTGGACCTGGGCAAACGACTGCGGCACGAGATTCCCGATTTCCCGGCGGCGGCGGAGTACCGCCGCCTCGTTGCCGCCATGGATCAGGCGGTGCTGGCCAACTATTCCAGTCCCCGGCACCATTTGAGCAACGGCCTTGCCCTGTACGCGCCGGTCACCGCCAGACAGTTTAATAACGCCTACAGCGGACTGCGCCTTGCCCGGCGATCGGGCTGGGGCAGGTTCCTGCAGGATCTCCATGCGGTGCAACAAAAACATCTTGTCAAACCGAAAATCGTTGACCTGCGGGTGATCGATGCCCGGTCCGGGAAACCGGTGCAGGGCGGGGTTCCGGGCGGTGGTTTCAAGATCGTTGCCACGGTGCGGGGCGAAAACGTACTCTGGGTCCAGTCAGTGCACGGCAAGCGGGTTTCCAACAATGGCGGCGGGGTGATCTTCTTTGAAAAGGGGTATGTGCTGGATCCCGACTTCTACAAGAAAAAAGAGGACGCGGTGGCCGATGTGGTTGATCTGCTGATGCCGGAGTTCAAGGGCCGGGAAAACCAGGTGAGCCAGGAGTATGTGGGCCGTCATTTCTGGATAACCGACGGCGCGCAGGCTGCCCGGGCCACGGTGGATGCCTCCAATCTCGACGATCTCCGTCATGTCTCGGTGCCGGTACTTATCAAACGGAAGAAGCTGGGTGAGCATTTCGCCCGGGTCTTTTTCGACACCATCACCTGGCAGGCAGTGGATGTCCGCTGGGAGATCGACCAGCCCGACGGCTCGGTGGCCTATCGCTCCATCCAGCCCAGACCCGAGGACGAGGTGACCCTGCTCTATGAATTCATTGCCGACACTCCCGGCGGTGTGAACTTCTTGAAGAGCGAAACCCTGCACTGGCGGGACGGCCTGGAATTGCTGATCGGCAATGATCCGCCGGAGGAATTACTGGTGGGGATGCGGGCCGAGTCCATGGGCGGCCAGTCCGCCTTTGCAACGACCAAGATCACTATTCAGCCCTACGACAAACAACAGCAGGGCTACCTGGACAATGCCGGCAAGGTTACGGCGGAGCATCTTATCGGCAGGTGGCGCTGGTACGGCATGACCGGCGGCGCCGGGCAGGGGTGGAAACCCCTGCCCACCTATGTGGATATCTCCCGCTCAAAAAGCAACAAAAAGGTGCTGGTGGCCAAGATCAACAACCCCCGGGATCCCGACTGGCAGGTGGTGCCCCAGATGGCGCTCCTGGATACCCGGCTGGCGCCCACCCTGCGGCTGATTTCATTTGACAACGACGGCAACCCCGTTGAGGCGGTGAATTTTACCTTTCTGGTCTCCCGCTGGGAAAACGGATCGCCGCGCCTGATTCTCAAGTATCTGACCCCCAAGGGTTGGCTTGTTCTCTGGGTCAAGGAGGACGGCGGCCGGCCGCAGCCGGGACCGGCGGCCCAGGGCGGGGCACCGGTGGCGACGCCCGCTGTGCAATCGCCGCCAGCCGGCGGTTACGGCCAGCAGCAGCACGCCCCCCAGGCCGTTTCGCCACAAGGCGGAGGATTGACCGGCTCCTGGCAGGGACAGGAAGGGGATACCCTGGTTTTTTCCGGCAATCGCTACCAGGTCAGCGAGTACGGTGAAGTGGTGGATGCCGGCGTCTTCCAGGTCCAGGGCGGCCGGCTCATAACCCAATCCCAGTTGACCGGCATGGGCATGGCCTACGGTATGCAGCTCCAGGGCAACACCCTGTTGCTGCGCGAAATGGCCAGCGGCCTGGTCTATCAATATCAACGCCAGGGGCAGGGGGGACAGCAGCAGGTATACGCCGCCCAGGGCGGCCAGCCGGGACAGGTGGGCACCACCGGCCAGGAGATGATGTTGCAGGGTAAACTGTGCAGCTATTCCGGCTCCAGCAATTATTACTCCGGGGCCAGCAGCTCCTCCAGTTCCTGGGCCTATTTCGATGGCCGGGGCAACATGCAGTACGGCTCGGAATCCTCCATGTCCGGCGGCGGCGGCGGCTATTACAATGCCTCTCCCACCACCCGGGGACGCTACCGGGTCCAGGGAGAAACGATCTACATGCAATTCGGCGACGGCTCCTCCGGCACTGCCACGGTGTACACCCGGGGCAGCAATGGCAGGATCAACGCCTTGACATTCGAGGGAACCATCTACGCGCAGCAGCTCTGCGAGTGATTATTTTCAGCTGGAGGGGTTCCAGCCATTCCAAACAGGGATCAGGGGGGAGGAATATAAAAAGGCATGGTCGCATGACCATGCCTTTTTTATTCAATGGTGGGCGATACGGGATTCGAACCTGTGACTTCCACCGTGTGAAGGTGGCACTCTAACCACTGAGTTAATCGCCCTGAAAAACGAAAAAAGGATACTCCAGCGCCCTGAAAACTTCAAGCCAATTTAACCGGCCCGGGGGTGCTCGGACCGGTTGCCATGGACAAAGCCCGGTGTCCGGGAAATTTTCATTGTTCGTTGCGGCTATGGCCCAAAACTTGGTCCTGCCATGCTGGTTTGTCCCAAAAAAAGAACCGCCGGCAAGGAAAAAGCCTTGCCAGCGGTTGCGATCCGATTTGCGTTGGCTCAGCGCGGGAGGACGATCCAGGGTCGGCCGGCGCTTGGGCCCTAGCTCTTGAGCGGGTTGAGTTCGTCCTTGATCTTGGCCTTCACATCAAGGCTGTCCTTGATCTTGCTCGCCTGCTCCTTGACCGCGGCCACCTCTTTTATGCCGGGCACGTTCTCCTTGGCGGTCTCCTCGACCTCTCGCAGTCCGTTTTTAAAAGACTTGATTCCCTTGCCGAGACCGGCGCCGATCTCCGGCAGCTTCTTGCCGCCGAATACCAGAAAGGCGATACCAAGGATAACGATCAATTCCGGGGTTCCCAAACCAAACATAATGACCTCCTTCTGGCGACACCGGCGTCCAAGCCCTGGCATCGCAACTGATCCAACGAAAAACTCATCCGTAAAAAGGGTTAGGCGTTGGAATCCTTTTTATCTTCTTCAATCTTTTCCGGCTCGCTCTCCTCGCGGGTGGCTTTCTTGAAGTTCTTTATCCCCTTGCCGATCCCGGAGCCGATCTCCGGCAGTTTGCCGGCGCCAAAGATGATCACAATGATAACCAGAATAACGATGAGTTCCGGCATGCCGAGTCCGAACATAAAAAAAACCTCTTTTTCGTTTATTATTTCCAGCCGTTATACACAGCACCACAAGTCCGCTGCAGCCGCTCTGTATAGAACCCTCTGTAACTGATCACGGCGTCTGTATATGTACATCAAAATCAAAAACAAGGAAACTTCTTTTTCCGGACCGTGCCCCAGCCGCAACCGACCACTTAACTTTCAGCCGCCGGGCCTCATGGCCGCGATTTTCCCGGCAAGTTCGTTCATCTTCTCCAGCACCGCCTCCTCGTCCAGGGTCAGGAGGCGCTGGTTCCGCATTACCACCCGGCCGTTGATTACCGAGTGGACCACGTCGTTGCCCCGGGCCGCGTAGACCAGGTGGGAGGGCAGGTTATAGACCGGGGTCAGGTGCGGTTGATTCATATCAAGGACAATGATATCCGCCTTTTTCCCCGGTTCGAGGCTGCCGATCATCTCCTTGGCGGACAGGGCGGCGGCCCCGCCCACGGTGGCGAGATCCAGGCTGGTCCGGGCGTCCAGCACCGTGGGGTCTTGTGAAAAGACCTTGTGCAGGAGAGCGGCGCTGTTCATCTCCCCGAACATGTCCACGTTATTATTGCTGGCGCTGCCGTCGGTACCCAGCCCCACGGTCACCCCGGCGGCGAGCAGCCCGGGCACCGGGGCCACCCCTGAGGCCAGTTTCATGTTGCTCTCCGGGCAGTGGGCGACCTTGACTCCCCTGGCGGCCAGCAGCTCGATTTCTTCCCTGGTCAACTCGACGCAGTGGTCGGCCAGCACCCGCTCATCCAGAATTCCCAGCCGGTCCAGATGGATCACCGGCGAACAGCCGAACCGCTCTTTTGCGGCCCGCACCTCCTCTTTGTTTTCAGAGAGATGGATGACATAGAGGGCATCATGTTTATCGGCCAGCTCCTTCAACTGCTTGAGCAGTTCCGGGCCGCAGGTGTAGACCGCATGGGGATCAACGGTTACGGTGATCAGCGGGTCCTGCCGGTACATCCCGAGCAGTTCCTCGGTGTAACGGATTCCCTCGGCCAGGGGCCCGTAATTGGGCGAGGGGAAATCATAGAGCACCTCGCCGACCCAGCCCCGCATGCCGGCCGCGGCCGCGGCCCGGGCCACCTCCCTGGCAAAGAGGTACATGTCGCAGAAACTGGTGGTGCCGGAACGGATCATCTCGGCAATGGAGAGCAGGGTGGAATGAAAGACCACCTCGCCGGTGAGCCTGGCCTCTGCCGGGAAGATATACTCCTGCAGCCACTGCATCAGGGGCAGGTCGTCGGCCAGCCCCCGAAAGCAGGCCATGGCGGCATGGGTATGGGTATTGACCAGGCCGGGCATGATCAGGCCGCGGGGCTCGTCAATTACCTCCACCCCGGGATACCTGGCCAGCAGCTCCCGGCCGGGCCCGATCTCGACAATGGTGTCGCCGGCCACGGCCACCCCGCCGTTGTCAATAATGGTCCTCTCCCGGTCCTGGGTGACCAGGTATCTGCCGCGGATCAGCAGGGTGACCGGCCTGTTGCTGGAAATGCTCATTGTCTTTTCCTCAGATGACCTTGAGGGTTTCCACCACCAGCCGCTGGAGCCGGGGTTCGGTCTCCCGGGCCCGGGCAATGATCTCGTCGATCAGGATGGGCTCGAAATTATCCGGGTCATTGACATTGGCGACCACGGATATTCCCAGCACCCGCATGCCGGCGTGTCTGGCCACGATCACCTCGGGCACCGAGGACATGCCCACCCCGTCGGCCCCGCAGTTCCGCAGGTACCGGGTTTCAGCCGGTGTTTCAAGACTGGGCCCGGGGATGGCCGCATAGACCCCGCTGGTTACCCGGGGTATGTTGTGCTGTTCGGCGCAGGCCAGGGCCTTTTCAATGAGGTCCGGGTCATAGGGTTCGGACAGGTCCGGGAACCGCGGCCCCCAGTCATCCACATTGGGGCCGCGCAGGGGATTGTCCGGGATAAAGTTGAGGTGATCGCGGATGAGCATCAGGGTGCCGGGTTCAAAGGCCGGGTTAAGGCCGCCCGCGGCATTGGTTACCAGCAGGGTGTCCGCGCCGAGCAGGGCGAGAACCCTGAGCGGAAAGGTCAACTCCCGGGTGGAGTAACCCTCATAGTAGTGAAACCGGCCCTGGAGCATGGCCACGGCCTTGCCGCCCAGTTCACCGCAAACCAGGTTGCCGGCATGGCTCTTTACCGTGGACCGGGGGAAATGGGGGATTGCTTGATAGGGCAGGATGGCCGGCCCCTTGATCCGGCCGGCCAACTCACCCAGCCCGGTGCCCAGGACCAATACCACCCCGGGCAATCCTGGCAGCCGGTCGCGCAGAAACGCGGCCGCCGCCTCGGCCTGCTGACGGTACTTTTCAATATCGATCATGGGCAATCCCCACCGGAGTGACGTCTTTCATTGTTTGGTTGTGGCTGGGCAAATATGGTCCAGCCATGCTGGTTAGTTTATATGAAAGTCGTGCCGGACGAAGCTCGCTGTCCGGGGAGATTTTCATAGTTGGTTGTGGCTGCGGCCCCAAAATCATGGTCCAGCCATGCTGGTTAGTGTCCGTCCAGAAATGAGCAATTTCGTTCAAGATCAAGGATCGCGAAAAAAAATAACCGGAGTCATATAAATGATATTACGAGGATTATTTTTTGAGCATGACGCCGAGATTGGGCGAAAGGGCCATTTCTGGATGGGCACTAGTTACCGGGCATGGCCGGCGACAAACCGCCTTATCACCTCCGGGTCGGCATCAACCACCCGGCAGCGGCTCTTTTTTCCCTCCAGGCCGGCCAGCCCGGGCGGCAGGGTCAACTTGCGGCCGATGGCCTCTTCCACCACCCGGCCGAACTTGGCCGGGTGGGCCGTGGCCAGGCAGACCAGCGGCACCCCGGGCTGCCGCAGGGCCTGGCCCGCATTGACCCCCACCGCGGTATGCGGATCAAGGATGTAGCCGTATTCCCGGTAAAAGTTTTTAATGGTCGAGCGGGTCTCGGCCTCGCTGACCCGCTTGGCGGCAAAGTCGGCCCGGATCCGTTGCTGCTGCTCAAGGTCGAATGTGAGCCCGCCGCTTGCCGCAAACCGTTCCATGTCCTGCCGGGTCCGCTCCGGGTCCTGGTCGTTGAGATAGTACAAAAACCGCTCAAAATTGCTGGCCAGCTGGATATCCATGGACGGGCTGGAGGTGGCCTTGACCGTGCCCAGGGAATAATCGCCCTGGTTGACGAACCGGGCCAGCAGGTCGTTTTCATTGGTGGCCATAATCAGGGTGCGGATTCGGCCGGCCCCCAGCAGCCGCTTGGCCACGAACCCGGCGAATATATCGCCGAAATTGCCGGTGGGCACCGAGAAGTCAACAGCCCGGTCCTTGTCGCCGGTCACCTGGAGCCAGGCATGGATGTAATAGACCACCTGGGCCAGGATCCGGGCCCAGTTGATGGAGTTGATCGCACCGAGGTGATACCCTTCCTTGAACGGGATATCGTTGAACAGTTTTTTGACTATGGCCTGGCCCTGGTCAAAGGTGCCGCGGATGGCCAGGTTGAACACGTTGTCGTCCAGCACCGTGGTCATCTGCAGTTCCTGGATCCGGCTTACCCGCTTGTGGGGATGGAGGATAAAGATACTGATCCGCTCCTTGCCCCGTACCCCGTAAATGGCGGCGCTGCCGGTGTCGCCGGAAGTGGCGCCCAGGATATTCATCTTGCCGCCCGACTCCCGCAGGATATACTCAAAGACATTGCCGAGAAACTGCAGGGCCACGTCCTTGAAGGCCAGGGTCGGGCCATGGAAGAGTTCGAGGATGTGGTAATCGCCCAGGGTCCTGACCGGGGTGATCGCCGGATCACCAAACACGGCGTAGGAGCGGTCGATCAATTTCCCGAGATCGTTGGCAGGAATATCGGTAACGAACAGGCTGATGATTTCAAAGGCCAGTTGCCGGTAGGAAAGCTTTCCCTGGCAAAAATCCGCCTGCCAGCCGCGCACCGTATCATCGCCCGGAACGGGCAGGGACCGGGGCAGGAGCAGGCCGCCGTCAACGGCCAGCCCCATCCGGACCGCCTCTTTGAACCGGATCGGCTCGATCCCGCCCCTGGTACTGATATACTTCATTTGCTGTCTTGCCCGAGAATAAGGTTGTCGCCCTCCATCTCGGCCGGCACCGGCAGGTGGCGCAGGGCCAGCACCGTGGGGGCGATATCCTTCAGGGCCCCGCCGCTGCGCAGACGGCAACCCAGGTAACGCTCGCTCACCAGGATAAAGGGCACCGGGTTGGAGGTGTGGGCGGTAAAGGGCCCGTTGGTTTCAGGATTGTACATGGTGTCGGCATTGCCGTGGTCCGAGGTGATCAGGGTTATCCCGCCCAGGGCGGTGATTCTTTTCACCAGCCGGCCGAGACATCGATCCACGGTCTCGCACGCCTTGACCGCCGCGGCCATCACCCCGGTATGGCCGACCATGTCACCGTTGGCAAAATTGAGCACGATCAGATCGTAGGGATTCTCGTCAAGCCGGGCAAGCAATTCGTCGGTCACCTCCTTCGCGCTCATCTCCGGCTTGAGATCATAGGTGGCCACATCCTTGGGCGAAGGGACCAGGACCCTGTCCTCCAGGGGAAAGGGCTCCTCGCGGCCGCCGTTGAAGAAGTAAGTGACATGGGCGTATTTTTCAGTCTCGGCGATTCGCAGCTGGCGCAGGCCGTGCCGACTGATCTCCTCGCCGAGAATCCGGAAGAGCAATACCGGAGGAAAGACCACCGGCATGGTGAAATGTTTGTCATACCGGGTAAAGGTGAGGTACTCGGCCAGGACCGGTTGCCGGGCCCTGGAAAAACCGGTAAAGTCCGGATCAATAAAGGCATGGGTCAGTTCCCGGGCCCGGTCGGCCCGGAAGTTGAAGAAGAGCACCGTGTCTCCGTCATTGATCGTGGCCACCGGTCTTCCGGAATCATCAACCAGCACGATCGGCTTGATGAACTCGTCGGTTTCGCCACGCTCATAGGCGTCCTCCACCGCGGCTATCGGATCGTCGGCCATAATTCCCTTGCCATCCACCAGGGCCTGCCAGGCGAGCCGGACCCGGTCCCAGCGGTTGTCCCGGTCCATGGCATAGTAGCGGCCGGAGACAGTGGCCACCTTGCCCGCGCCAGTGGTGGTCAGGGTGGCGGAAAGTTCCTGCAGGTAGCCGGCCCCGCTCTTGGGCGGGGTGTCCCGGCCGTCCATAAAGGCATGGATAAAGATTCCCTCGACCCCATGGTCCGCCGCCATCCGCACCAGGGCCTTGAGGTGATCGATATGGCTGTGCACGCCGCCGTCCGAGACCAGGCCCAGCAGGTGGAGGGCGCCGCCGGACTCCCGGGCCTGGCTGAAGGCGCGCACCAGCACCTGGTTGGTAAAAAAATCACCCTGCTCAAGGGCCCGGTTGATCCGGGTGAAATCCTGGTACACGACCCGGCCGGCGCCGATGTTGAGATGGCCCACCTCGGAGTTGCCCATCTGGCCCTCGGGCAGTCCCACTGCGCCGTCATGGGCATCAAGGGTGGTAAAGGGATAGCGCTTTGTCCAGTGATCAAGGTTGGGGGTGGCGGCCACATGGATGGCATTGGTGCCAATGGGCCGGCCATGTCCCCAGCCGTCGAGAATGGCCAGCAGAATCGGGGATACTTTTTTCATAAGCCTTGTTTCAGATCAAAGTCGCTGCCCGGCACCGGCCTTGCCATGCCGGAGTAACGCCTTTCATTCTTCCGTTATGACGGGCCGGCATTCAACTCTTTTGGGTATCCGGTTCCGGGTCAATCCGGGGTGCATCGTGCCACAGCCCCTCCAGGTCATAGAATTTCCTGGATTCCTTATAAAAGATATGAACAACCACATCAAAATAATCGAGCAGGACCCAGAGCCCGTCCTTGAGCCCCTCGCTGGTGTTGCCGCTGATCCGTTTACTCCTGAGTTCGCCCTCCACCGCCTGGGCCAGGCTCTGGGTATGCCGGGTGGAGTTACCGCTCATGATCACGAAAAAATCGGCAAAGGTGGCCAGGCCGCGGACATCGAGAATAACCAGTTCCCCGGCCTTTTTGTTCAGCGCGGCCCGGGCGCAGACCCGGGCGATTTCCAGGCTGCTCTTGTTCCGATGCACCTTTTTTACATTCTGCACAACTATTCCCCGGGCTCCTTATCGGTAATCGGCTGGGAAAATTTACAGGAAGCAACGATGCACTGCAGGCGTTTACCGGTCTTTTTTCCCTCTTTTTCCACAAGAAACAGGGCCTTGCACTTTGGACAGGGCTGATTCACCGGTTTGTCCCACAGGGCGAACCTGCACTTGGGAAAACGGTTGCAGCTGTAAAAGGGTTTGCCTCGTTTTGATACCTTCTGCACCAGTTCGCCGTCGCATCCCGGTTCAGGGCAGGCGACTCCGGTGGTCCGGGCGCGGATGTGCCGGCAGGCCGGATACCCTGAACAGGCGAGAAAGCGGCCGAAACGGCCATTGCGATAGACCATCGGCTTGCCGCATTTTTCGCAGGTTTCGCCGGAATCTTCAGGCTCTTCCCGGGCCAGCGGGACGATCTTGCCGTCCCCGTCCTTGGTGAAATTCTGGGTATGCTTGCAGGCCGGATAGTTCTCGCAGGCCAGGAAATCACCCATCCGGCCCCACTTGACCACCAGTTTGCCGTCGCACTGCGGGCAGGGAATGCCGGTGGGCACGGCCCGCTGCTTGATCGATTGCATCTCCTTCTTGGCCCGGTCCAGGCTGTCCCGAAACGGTCCGTAAAAATTACTCAGCAGCTCCTGCCAGTTGACCCGGCCCTCCTCGACCTGGTCCAGGCTGGCCTCCATGGAGGCGGTGAACTCCACATCCATGATCGTCGGGAAATGGGCCACCAGCAGGTCATTGACCAGCCGGCCCAGGTCAGTGGGATAAAAACGCCGCTTGTCGAGCCGGACGTATTCCTTGTCCTGGATAACCGAGATGATCGCCGCATAGGTGCTGGGCCGGCCCACCCCGTTTTCCTCCAGGGCCTTGACCAGGGTGGCCTCGTTATAACGCGGCGGCGGCTGGGTGAAGTGCTGCTTGGGCTCCACGGCCAGGGTCTGCAGCGGATCGCCGGTTTTGAGATCAGGCAGGGTCTCCTCGGCGGTGGTCTCGGCCCGGCCGTTCTCGTCGCTGGCCTCCACATAGAGGGTCATGAAGCCGGGAAAGCGGATGATCGAGCCGGTGGCCTTTAACAGATACTTGTCCGCGCTGATCCGGATCACGGTCTGATCATAGATCGCCGGCCGCATCTGCGAGGCCACGAACCGTTTCCAGATCAGGGTGTAGAGGGCCAGCAGGTTCTTGTCCAGAAAGGGGGCCACCTGCTCGGGGGTGATGGTAACGTCGGTGGGCCGGATCGCCTCGTGGGCGTCCTGGGCCGATTTCGAGGCCTTGTATACGTTGGCCTTGGCCGGAAGATAATCGCGTCCCCAGGCCTGCTCGATATAGTCGCGCACCCCGGCCAGGGCCTCGTTGTTGATCCGGGTGGAATCGGTGCGCATATAGGTGATCAAGCCGGTGGGGCCCCGGTCGCCCAGCTCAATGCCCTCATAGAGACGCTGGGCCAGGGACATGGTTTTTTTGGCGGAAAAATGGCGCTTGCGGTTGGCATCCTGCTGCAGGGTACTGGTGATGAACGGTGGCTGCGGCCGCCGCTGTTTCTTCTTTTTTTCCACCGCCCGGACCATTGGGTCGGCCCGGCGCAATGCCGCCACTGCAATCGCGGCCTCGGCCTCGGTGGTGATTTTTGCCTTCTTGTTATCGATCTTATCGAGCTGAGCGGTGAACGGCGGCGGAGTGTCACCCTCAAGCCGCACCCCGATGGTCCAATACTCTTCGGAAACAAAGGCCTCAATGGCCGCTTCCCGCTCGCAGATCATCCTGACCGCCACGGACTGCACCCGGCCGGCGGACAGTCCCCGCCGCACCTTTTCCCAGAGCAGCGGCGAGATCTGGTATCCCACCAGCCGGTCGAGAATCCGGCGGGCCTGCTGGGCCTCGAACCGGTTCCGGTCTATCTCAGTGGCATTGGCAATGGCCGCCAGAATGGCCTTTTTGGTCAATTCGTGGAACAGGGCCCGGTGGATCGGCTTTTTGAGCGTCTTTAAACTCTGGGCTATATGCCAGGCAATGGCCTCGCCCTCACGATCCGGGTCCGGGGCCAGAAAAATCTCGTCCACCATCTTGGCCGATCTTTTCAGCTCATTGATAATCT
This sequence comes from Desulfobacterales bacterium, assembly GCA_021647905.1. Classification (NCBI taxonomy): domain Bacteria; kingdom Pseudomonadati; phylum Thermodesulfobacteriota; class Desulfobacteria; order Desulfobacterales; species Desulfobacterales bacterium. The sequence goes on from JAKITW010000002.1 coordinate 15,499, forward strand.
TGGCCTTGCCCTTGATGGTGACGTACTGGGGAGAAAAGTTTCGCTCAACATCCACCCCCAGCTTGCTCACCGGCAGGTCCCGGACATGGCCCACCGAGGCCTTGACCTCAAAATCCTTGCCCAGATATTTCTTAAGAGTCCTTGCCTTGGCAGGTGACTCTACTATGATCAACGCCTTTGCCATACTTTCCTTTAGAATCAACGCAAGGGATTATTGGTTTGCAACGGGCGGAACATCCGGAAAAACAGCCCGCGCCCGTCAACAGTCCGGGTGATGGTAACCACTCACAGGGTGGCGCTTTCCACCTGTCGAGCACACTCCTTGCCCGGTAGGCTTTCACCGGTGCCGGAGATACGCGTGTCCGTCAATCATCGGCCGTAGTGTTGACCGATACTCGTCGTGTCAACGGGAAACTTTCCGTAACGCGGCAACCGGCGTTTTTTACGACGCCATCACCTTTACCTTGTCGCGGGCCTCATCACAATCTTTTTTTTGACTTCAAAGGGGGGGTAACGACAAAAAACCAGCGTAGAAACAAAAGGAACTCAGTTGATGAACTTCAGCTTCTTGTACTCCAGGCAGGCGGTCTCATGGCCCAGTTCGCAGGCAATCTTAAGATCCTCGATCGCCTTTTGCCGGTCATTGATATAGATCCACTCCATGGCGCGGTGGTAATAGGCCCGACCGTTGTCCGGGCCGAACTCAATGGCCTTGTTGAAGTCGGCCAGGGCCTGGATGTGCTGTCCCTTGCGGGCCAGGGCCTGGCCGCGGCTGTGATAGGCCTCGCCGTAGCGGGGATTAAGCTCCACGGCCCGGGAGAAATCCTCAATAGCCCTGTCAAAGAGATTTTTCAGGATATGGGCCTTGCCCCGGCGCAGGTAAGCCTCGGCAACGTCCGGGTCAAGGCTGATCGCCTTGTCAAAGTCGGCAATTGCCTGGTCGGCCTGCTGTTGCCGAAGCCGGGCCGTTCCGCGCTGGAGATAGAGCCCGGCATCACCGGGTGAGAACTCAAAGGCATGGTTGAAATCCTCCAGGGCCGCGGCCGGATCGGACAGGGCGAGACGGGAAATGCCCCGGTAATAAAAGGCCGGCCCGTGGCCCGGTTGCAGGCGGAGCGCGGTGTTGAAAAGGGTGATCGCCCCGGGGTGCTGGCCGCGCGCCGCCAGCACCGTGCCATGGCTGACAAACACCTCGGCATGGGCCGGGGAACCCTGCATCAGTTCGGGACGCAGCTTCAGCACCTTGGCAAAATCGTTCAACGCGGCCTCATGCTGGCCGCGCCGGGCAAAGGCCAGGCCCCGCTGGTTGTAAGCCTCGGCATGGAGGGGGTTCAACTCGATGGCCCGGTTGAAGTCAGCCACGGCATCGTCAAAGAGATTTCTGAGGATGGCGATCCGGCCACGGCCGGCATAGGCATCGGCCAGCCGGGGGTTGAGCTTGATCGCCTTGTCAAAGTCACTGTATGCGGCCTCAATCCGTCGCTGTTCAAGCAAAATCTGCCCGCGCCGTAAATAGGCCTTGGCATGACCGGGATGCAGGCGAATGGCGGTCTCCAGGTCAACCAGGGCCTGGTCCTGCTGGCCGTTGCGCGAACGGACAGTGGCCCGGTAATAATAGGCAACAGCCAGGGCCGGGTTGTTGCCGGCCCCTGGCGGCACCAGCTCGATTGCCCGGTTGAAATCAGCCAGGGCCTCGGCCGGTTGCCCGCGCAGGGCATGAACCCGGCCGCGGTTGAGGTGGGCCGCCGCATAGCCGGGTCTCAAGGCAATGGCCCGGGTGTAATCGGCAAGGGCCCGGTCCAGGCGGCCCTTCAGCAACATGGCGTCAGCACGCCGGCAATGGGCCGTGGCATTCTCCGGATGACAGGCAATGGCCTGCTCGAAATCGGCAATGGCCTTGTCAACAGACCCTGTCCGGAGCAGGGCAATACCGCGGTTGGTGTAGGCGGCCGTTGATAGCGGATCAAGCTCGAGCGCCTTGGCATACAGGGCGAGCGCCGCCTTGACCCGGCCCCGGCGCAACGCCTTGTTGGCCCGTTGGCCGTAGAGCCGGGCCCTTTCCCCGGCACTCGGCTCAACACCTTTTGCCGCCGGTCCCGGACCCGCATCCCCTGGCGCACCGGGTACTGATTCCCGGACCGTTTCAATTACCAGTTCCGGCCCTGGCTCCTCCGGTCCGGTGTCCGGCGCGGTTTCCCGAACCACCGGGGTTGGCGCGGCCGGTTTCCGTGCCGGCTCCGCCGCTTCCGGCAAGGATTCGGGAATATCGCTGATCGTCGGGCCGGGCAGGGGTTCAGGCCCCGGCGGCGGCACGGGAATATCCCCACGGTCGAGCCGGCCGGTGTCTGCCGGCAAAGCGGCAGTGCCCGGTTTCCCAGCCCGCTCGAAATCGAAACGCGCCTTGATCTCCTGGCCGAGTTCCTGGTGAATACGGCCCCGGGCCATATACGCCGGACCCAGTTCATGGTCAAGTTTCAGGGCCTGGTCATAATCGGCCAGGGCCTTGCGCGGCCTGCCGGCCCGGTAGAGCGCCAGGCCCCGCCTGAAATAGGCGTCCGCGTAGCCGCGCCCATCTTCCGGGGGATGGCTGCGGCGGCGCTCCGCCAGCTGCTGCCTGAGAAACAGACCGGTGAGGACAATGGCGGCCAGGACAACAGCACTGCCAATCACCAGAAAAAGGCTATAAAGGACCGTTGCAAGCATGCGGCATTATCCTGGGCCAGGTAGCGGGGTTCATTCGCAGCACCGACAGGGGGAGGGTTGGCGCACCACGAGACAATATCAAAACCCGGGCCCAGGGCATGAGACCAAGGGCCCAGATGAAAACCGGGTTAGAGGCAGACCCGGAGGACATGTTCAAGGTCGGTTATTCCATCGAACACCTTGGCAATGGCATCCATCTTCAGGGTTCGCATTCCTTCCTTTATGGCCAGCATCATCAGCTCCTCGGCCGGGGCCTGTCGCTTGATCGCCTGTTTCAGCTCCGGCGTTCCCACCAGCAGTTCATGTACCGCGACCCGGCCCTTATACCCCGATTTGCCGCATTTGTCGCAGCCAACGGCCCGCATCAATTCCAGGTCGTCGGTGTACTCCGGCATCTTGTGCTCCTCATACCATTCTGGCATATAGGACTGTACCAGGATCTCGAATTCATCCTGATCAGGATGATATGACTCCTTGCAGTCCTTACAGAGCCGCCGGGCCAGCCGCTGGGCCAGGACGCCCAGCATGGCATCGGAGAAACTTATCGGGTCCATGCCCATTTCAATGAGCCGGACCACGGTTTCCGGGGCGCTGTTGGTGTGCAGGGTACTGAAAACGAGATGGCCGGTCAGGGATGCCTCAATGGCGATCTTGGCCGTTTCCGCGTCGCGCATCTCGCCGATCATGATCACGTCCGGGTCGGCGCGGAGAAAGGAGCGCAGGGCCGCTGAAAAGGTGAAACCGATCTTGGGCAGGACCTGGACCTGGCGCAGGCCCGGCTGGGTGATTTCCACCGGGTCCTCGGCGGTCCAGATCTTGCGGTCCGGCTTGTTGATGTGGCCGAGGGCGGAATGGAGGGTGGTGGTTTTACCGGAGCCGGTGGGACCCACACAGAGGATAATGCCGTAGGGTTTGGCAAGAATTTTTTCAAAATTTACCAGGTTGTGGTCTGAGAAGCCCATCTCGCTTAAGGCCAGGGGTTTTGACGCGGCCAGGATCCGCAGGACGGCATCCTCGTTGCTGCCCACCGTGGGGGTGGTCTCCACCCGGAATTCGATCTTCTGCCGTTTATAGCTGATCAGGATCTTGCCGCTCTGGGGCTTCCTCCGCTCGGAGATGTCCAGGTTGGACAAGATCTTGATCCGGGCGATAATCGCCCGTTTGAAACTCCTGGGGACCCGGTGCGCGACCTTGCAGATCCCGTCGACCCGGTACCGTACCAGAACGGGCTGGCTGCCCATGCCCGGTTCGATATGAATATCCGATGCCCCCTTGCGGTAGGCATCCAGCAGGATCTTGTTGACCAGGGTAATGGTCTGGGAGTCGGATTCCTTGACCGCGGTCTCGTCTTCTTGTTCGTCAACCTCACCCGCCTCCAACTCCTCTTCAGCCAGTTCGCCGAGGATCTCCTCGACCTCGGACTCCTCCTCGGCCAGCACGACCTCCTCGCCGTGGTAGTATTTTTCAATGGCCGCGGAGATCTGGGCCGAGGTGGCGACCACCAGTTCGATCCGGCGCTGGGCATGGAAACGCAGGGTGTCGCCGATTGAAGGGTCGGTGGGCTGGGAGGTTGCCACGGTCAGATGATCGGGGTGATCCTCCAGGGGGAGTACCTGGAGCTGCTCCACCATTTCCAGGGAAATGGCGGCCAGGGCCTTTTCGTCGGGCTCGATATCCCGCAGGTCGACGAACCGCAGACGAAACTTGGTGGCCAGGGCGGCCAGCAGTTGCTCCTCGGTCAGCAGGCCCCGCTCCATCAGAATGTCGCCGATCCGTTTCTTCTGGCCCATCTTCTGGCTGGCCAGGGCCGCCTCGACCTGTTCCTTGGTGACCAGCCCCGAGGCCACCAGGATATCACCGATCCGGGCCCGGATCGGGATGGACCCGGCCAGTTGCGCCTCCTTGACCGATTGTTCGATATGTTCCTGGGGCAGCTGGCAATGCTCGGCAATGATCTCGCCGATCCGGAGTTCCTTGGCCTTTTTCTGCTCTTCGATGGCCGCCTCGATGGCCTCCTCGCTCACCAGCCCTTCTTCCGCCAGGATCTCGCCCACCGGCCGGTATTGTCGGCGCATCCGCACCCCGCTGTAAGGGAAGAAGATAAAGCGGTGGCTTGCCTGCTCCTCGATTGAGAAGCCATAGAATCCGGTCTGAAAGGCCTGGTCCTCCGGAACCCGCACCTGGAAACTCTTGCCGGTGGTGGTTTCCACCTCTTCCAGCACATCCGCGTTATGGGCGTCCTCGATCTCATCCGGCTTGTCTTCCAGCAAAACAGCGCAGACCTCGGCCAGCGAGAGTTTCCGTTGTTCCCCGGCATCGGACAGGATGACCTTGATCTCGTTCGTGTTGGGCGAAAATTCAGCGGCCAGAGAGCCTTCTTTTCTCTTGCCGTCGGTCAGTTCCAGGATAATGGTCCGGTTCAAGGGTCACCTCGCGGGATTCGGTTGCAGTGCTTGCCGTCCCGTATTTAAAAAGGCAACGGTCGGAAACGCAAGTTTTTTCAATTTTTTCACTGTTTTTCAATCAGCCGGCCGGAGACCCCTTTCTCCATTTGACGGGAAAGGGAACTCCGGCAAATATTGTCGGTCTCGCAACAACCCGCTCGACGGACGTGTGCCATGTTGTAACTTGTTGATTTTATTGGGTGGCATTTGAAGCCTTTCGGGTTGTTACCAGTTCATCAAGTATTGTCGGTCTCGCAACAACCCGCTCGACGGACGTGTGTCATGTTGTAACTTGTTGATTTTATTGGGTGGCATTTGAAGCCTTTCGGGTTGTTACCAGTTCATCAAGTATTGTCAAGGAAGGAAGTTCGCGTCTGTGGGGGGACAAAGGAATCATAGCCTGGTCAGGACCTGCCTGAGCCGCTCAGCCACCTGCTTTTTCGTTGCCGCGGACATCTGCTTGAGGTTAAGGGCAATGGAATAGCCGGTCCCCTGCTCACGGATCTCTTCGGCCCGGCCGGCAAGTTTCTCGTAGAGGCCAATCAGCTGATAGGTCTGCACCGGCCTGGCGATTCCCTTGGCCCGGATCTCGCCCATGGGTTCGCAGGCGACCTCATCCTTGACCAGGGCATGGGTGGTGGCGGAAACCAGTATCTGGTCCGGCGCGGCACTATTTTCCAAACGGCTGGCCAGGTTGACCTGGCCGCCGATGATCGTATAATCAAGGCGGTCTTCCGAGCCGAAATTGCCCACGGTGCAGAATCCGGTGTTGATCCCCATCCTGATCCTGAACGGTTTGGGCAGGGCCATGGCTGCGGCCCATTTATGACGCAGGTCGTCCATCCGTTCACGCATGGCAATGGCCATCCGGACACTGGCCAGGGCATCGGCCTGCTCGCCGCGGGACTCGGGGTCGCCGAAAAAGACCATGATCGCATCACCGATGAACTTGTCAATGGTGCCGCCGAAACCGTGGATGATCTCGGCCATCTCGTTGAGGTACTCGTTTAACAGCCCGGTCATCGCCTCGGGCTCCATGTTGTCGGTCATCTCGGTGAAATCCTTGATATCAGAGAAGAAGACGGTGAGCAACTTGCGCTGGGAGTGGAGTTTGACATCGGTTTTGCCGGAGAAGATCGAGTCATAGACCTGGGGGGCGAGGTATTTGGCAAGCTTGCTGGAAAGCTTCTCCATTTTCCGGTAAGAGGCCTGGAGTTCCCGGGTCCGTTCCTCCACCTTGACCTCCAGATACTCGGTGGCCTGTTCCTGGATCTCCAAGGCCCGGATCTGGGCCGCTTCGGTCTCTTTTTTCATCATATTGACCTGGTCCGCCAGGGCCAGGGCCAGCAGAATGATCTCCAGCACCGAGCCAAGTTGCTGACCGTATTCGGTGACAACATTACTGGGCAGCGCCCCGAAGCTCTTCAAGCCCAAAAGCGCGGTGCCGATGAGCAGCATGAACCAGGCAATGGTAAAGTAGCGGGCCGACCGGTAGCCCCGGTGCCAGCAGACCAGGCTGGTGATAAAGACCGAGGGGGCGAAGATGGTGGCGAAAAAGGCGGCAACCACAATGGTCCTGCGGTCATCGACAAAGATGGAGGTTGCCATGATCAGGACAAAGATGGTCATCAGCCACCCCAGAAAGCGGTGCAGCCCGGGCACGGTCTCCCGGGTCTGAAGAAATACCCGGGTAAACTGGAGGGCGCTGATCGCGGTGGCGCAGACCAGAAAGGGCAAGGCCCGATCGGTCAGCCATGGGTGGTGGGGCCAGAAATACTCGTTGGCCAGGCCGTTGTAGGCCATCTGCCAGAGGATGAAAAAAAACACATGGATGGCGAAAAAAATGTAACTGGGAAAACGGACCACCAGGAAGAGAATAAGATAATAGACGGCGATGATCAGGGCCGTGCCGTAGTAGACTCCCAGGCCGAGCTGGATGTTTTTTACCGTGGAAAGGAAGGCCACCGGTTCCCACAGGGTCAGTGAAAAAGGCACTGAACCTTTGTCACGGTAGCGGATGTACAGGGTCTGGGTTGCCGCGGGGGGCAGGGGGATGATAAAGGCCGGGTTGCGGTAACGGATTTCCCGTTCCTGGATCGGCACCAGTTCGCCGGCCCGTTTGACCGCAAAGGTATTGTCGGCGCGGGGCAGATAGAGATCTACATGATCGATCAGCGGCGAACCCACCTCAAGGACATATTTTTTTTCTTCGGCCAGCCGGTGATCCAGTTTGAACCGGACCCAACAGGCGCCCCGGCCGAAGCCGAAATTCAGGGTCTCCTTTAAAGCGGGCCGGAACCGGTGGGCCATGCCGGGGGCAGAGACCGCCGCAATATTCAGTTCACCGCCGGGGTCTTCCAGAACATCGAGATGTCTGCCCAGGGAATAGCGTGGCTGCTCGCCGTTTACCACCAGGGAATCGGCCGCGGCCGCGGGCCCGGCGACAAGCAGCGCCAGGCCGACCAGGAGTGCATATCCGAAAAACCTTCGCACCGGCGGCATACCAGGGTTCAGTGCCATGACCCCTCCCGGGAAGTATTAAACGGTTCATCCGACTACAGGGCTGAGCGACGAGTGCTGAGAAAAAGTATAATCGCCCTCTTTCGGTTCAAGCCCGGAACTCTTTGCTCGTTACTCATCACTCCAGCGACAGGAGATGGGTGCGCAGGTTGCGTTTCTTGTGCTTGAGCCCGAGCTTCTTGCGGAGATTGTTTCTGTGGAACTCCACGGCATTTTGCGAAACATTCATCAACCGCGACATCTCTTTGTTGGTTTTTCCCAGCTTGATGAAGTCAGCGACCTGGACCTCCCGGGGACTTAAGCCCAGGGCGGCGGAGGAAACACGCTGGGGGAAGGCGTCGGTGATCTTGTTTAAATTGTTCTTGACCACGTCCACATAGGACCTGCTCCGGGAAGGCGGCAGCCGCGCCTCAAGATGGTTGAGGTAGGGCAGGACCCGGCGCTTGATATTGTTGACGATTTTCTCCTCAACCTCCTCCTTGGCCCTGCTGACCTGCTGCAACAGGACCCGCAGGGCGGTATTCACCTCCTCCAGTTCCCTGGAACGCCGGCCCAGTTCTTTTTCAATCTCTTTGCGCTCGGTGATATCGAACATCGCCCCGATCAGGCCGGCCACCTTGCCCTTGCCGTTGTAAAAGGCCGCCTTGCAGATCATCATCTCCCGGAGGTTGCCGTCGGCAACAACGGCCACGCTTTCATAGGTTTCCCGGCCGCCCTTTTTAATGATCCGTTTGTCGATCTTATTATGGAGGACCGCCGTGTCCTTGGTGGCAAACTCGGAAACCATCTTGCCGATCAGTTTCTTGCGGGGCATGCCCATGGCCTCCTCAAAGGCGCTGTTGCAACCAAGGAACCGGCGGCGGGTGTCCTTGAAAAACACCGGGGTGGGGATGGCGTCGATCAGGGTCTGCTGAAAGGCCAGTTGTTCGGCCAGGCTTTTGGTTCGCCTGGTCACCAGCTTTTCCAGGTTGTTCCGGTGTTCGCGCAGGGCCTGTTCGGTCCGCTTGATACCCAGGCAACTGCGGGCCAGGCCGCAGACTTCCACCATGCTCAAGGGCTTGCGCAGGAAGAAATTTACCCCCTTCTTGAAACAGCGTTCCACCTCGCGGTCGTCGCCATGCCCGGTGATCACCACCACCAGAAAGGGATCGTCGGGCTTGATCGTGACCTGTTTGAGAAATTCAAAACCATTCATCACCGGCATCTTGAGGTCAAGAAAGATCAGGTCCGGCGGTTCCTTGTCGATCATTGCCAGCCCCTCGGCGCCGTTCTCTGCAAAAAACAGGGAGTACGGTTCATGTTTCAGCGCCTTTTTCATGGTTTGTCGCAAAGCGAATTCGTCATCAATGATCAATATCCTGGGTACGCTCATGCTCTTGTCCTCTTTCCCTTGTCTTCACGAGTGGGTCGGTCTTGTTCCTGCCGAACCCGGTCTCAGGGTAATCGCCCGGAGGTGTCGATCGCTTTTTCCGGCCCTGCCTAAGGGGGGATCTCCTTTTCCGTCCCCGCCGCCACCGGCAGCGTAAAAACGAACCGGCCGGCGCCGCCGGGAACGGGCTCATACCGGATTGAACCATGGTGCTCCCGGATGATGCCGTAAACAATGGCCAGCCCCAGACCAGTCCCTTTATCCACCTCCTTGGTGGTAAAAAAGGGCTCGAAAATTTTCCCCTGCAGCTCGGTGGAAATTCCAGGGCCGCTGTCGCTGAAGGTCGTTGTCACCCGGTGCGATCCGTCCCGGAACATCTCCACCATGACCTTGCCGCTCTGTTCCAGCTCCATCGCATCCATGGCATTCTGCAACAGGTTGATGAACACCTGCTCGAGCTTGTTGGCATTTCCCCGCACCAGCGGGAGATCAGAGGGTGTGTCCAGGCGAAGGTCGATATTATGGCGGCGCATCCTTTCACCCATCAGGATCATGGTCTTGTCAAGAACGGCGGGAAGGGCGACCGGTTCAAAAATATCAGTATCAGGACGGCCAAAGGTGCGCAACTGGCCGGTGAGGGCGGAGATCCGGCTCACCTGGCGCAGGGCCTCGCGGAAGTCGTCCCGCAACTCTTCCATGTCCACCCGGCCGAGATCGAAATCCCGCAGGGTGGACTCGTAGATCACCCTGATGAACGACAGCGGCTGGTTGATCTCATGGGCGATGCCGGTGCTGATCTGCCCCAGGGAGGCCAGCTTGGCCTGGGTCAGGGACTTGACCTCCAGCTCCTGCCGCTTTTTTTCGGCCTCAACCCGGCGGCTGATATCCCGGGCCAGGACGGCCATCTTGGTCGGCCGGTTATGGGCGTCGACAATCGGGTAGACCGCATAGTCGAAATAGCGTTCGCCATGTTCGCCCTCGAAGCGGAGGTTGCGGCCGGCAGCCACGGCCGCCTCGATCCGGCCGCGGAAGCGGAACAGGGTGTCGTCAACAGCGAGCAGGTCCCAGATGTTGTTTCCCGCCAGGGACTCCATATCCAGGCCAAGCCGCTCGGCCATGGCCTGGTTGGCGTCCAGGATCGTGCCGTGAACATCCAACAGGGCCGAGGCGTTGATCGGAACGTTCAGCAGAACCCGCGCCGTCTCCTCGCTCTCCAGCAGGTCCTGTTCCGCCTGCTTGCGGATCGCAACCTCCTGCTCCAGTTCCGCGACCTTCTGCTCCAGCCCCCTGCGCAGTTCGTTGATGGTGGCAAAGGCGCCGCCGAGCTGGCTGACCAGGGAGTCGAAGGTCCCGGCCAGGGCCCCCAGCTGGTCGGCGGTGTCCACCTCAATACCATACCCCTTGATGTTGCCGACCAGTTGGTTCAGGGGCCGGGTAACCTCCCGGACAATGAAAGAGGTCACCACCGCGCCCAGGACCAGGGCCCCGGCAAACAGCAGAAGGCTCCTGGAAAGGGTGCCCCGGAGCCGCTGCTGCAGGGGCCGCTGGTCCACGCAGATCCCGATAAAGCCGATTATCCGGCCGCCGCCGGAGACCGGGCCGCTTTGCTCAAAGAACAGGGACTCGTTGCTAAAGGTTCCGCTGGTCGCCCGCACCGGAGACCAGAACTCAATAACTTCACTGACCGGATCCTCAAAGTAAAGGGTGGTTTGGCTTGCAGCCACCTTCCCGAGTATCTCCGGGTCCATTCCCTTTTCAACGGTGCAATGACTGCGCCCCGCGGGCCTCCGCGGGTTGAATTCCATGGTCAGCAGCTTGATGTCGGTGTTATAGACACAGACCTCCAGCACCCCGTCCACCCGGAATGCCGACTGGACGGTGGTTTTGATCTGTTCCGGATCCTCGGCAAAAATTCCCAGCCGGGCCGACTGGGCCACCACCTCGACCAGCAACCTCCCCTCCCTGATCATCTCGGTTCTCAGTTCCCGCTGCCGGCTCCAGAAGTGGTAATAACTCATGGACCCGGCAACCAGGAGGATGGCGGCCATCAGGTAGACGAACACCCGGACGGTTAAGTTCTTGTTGATATGATCCAGCGGGCGGAAACGCTTCATTGGCTATTCTCGCGGGTCGTTGTTGGTCGGGGCGCCCACTGTTAACCCCAGTTTGCCGGCCACGATATGGTTGACCGATATCTTGACCGTGGCGGGTGCGGCCGCCGGCAGCCGGGACGAGCCCGGCCTGCCGATAATCTGCCGGGCCATTTCCCCGGCCCGCTCTCCCATGGTGTACGGATCAAAGGTCACTGCCACGGTGGCGCCCCTTTTCAGGTATTTCTCTGAAAAGGTGAGTACCGGAATCCGGTTTTCAAGGGAAAAGAGCAGGATGACCTCAACCGTCTCCGGGGTGGTCACGGTCTGGTCCGGCAGCATCCAGAAGGCATCGATCCGGCCGGCCAGTTTCTCCAGAAGCCGCCGCACCTGCCGGCGGTCTTCCGTCTGCTCTTCGATAACGAGTATTCCTCGTTTGTCCGCCGCCGCCATGATCCTCCGGGCCAGGACGCTGTTGCGCCGGGGATCATAGATAAGCCCGATTCGTCTGAGCCAGGGAATCACCCGGAGAAAGGCGGCCAGTTGCTGCTCCGGAGAAATAATCATCTCCACCCCGGTGGTATTGGCCCGGTCGGCGGCCAGCGCCCCGGGATAGGGCACCATCAGGTAGAGGATGGGGATATCGGCTATCGACTTGACCGCATTCAGGGCATTGGTGCCCACGGCCAGGACCAGGGCGGGCCGCTTGGCCAGAACCTTGGCGCGCAGGAATGCAGGGCCCGGTTCCTCGGCCAGAACCAGGTCGGTGATGGTGATCGCGGAGATGCTCTTCAGACCCCGGGCCGGGACCGCCCGGGCGACCGCCGCCCGGAAACCATCCAGGGCCGCCTGATAGGGTGCGATCCGGGAACTGCTCACCGTAACGACCTCAGCGGCCCTGGCCGGCCAGGCCCCAAAAAGCAATACCGCAAGTATGAAAAGGAAATATTTCACGCTGCAAACCGCCTTTCCGGCACGGCAGAGGGCTGGGTTCTCCGCCAGCACCCGCCGTTTTGTCAGCAACATTGAGAAGAAAGGATGAGAGGTTTCAAGATTCCCAGGAAGTGAAAAAATTGTTTCCCCGGCAACCTTGAGAATATAACCTATCCGGCCGATTCTCCAACCCTAAAAAAGAACTAGGGTTATACCAGGTAAAAACTATCACTCTGGCCAACACATTGTTGGCTCGGAATTAATGTTTTTCCGTCTCTCCTTGCCTCTGGAATTGGATTTTACTATAATAAATATGATGAACTCGTAACAACCCGAAAGGCTTCAAATGCCACCCAATAAAATCAACAAGTTACAAGACGAATCACGTCCGTCGAGCGGGTTGTTGCGAGACCGACAAATATGTTTATATGAAAATCGTAACCATTCACCGGGGGTATGGAATTACGGTAACCTCATGCCCGTAAGCAGAGTCCTTGTAATGGCAGAGTGATATCTTTACTTTGTTTCGTTGTAACCGGCCAACATGGTCCAGCCATGCTGGGCTGGCTGAGAAAACAGGGTTGCCGAAACCATCCGGCGTCTCTTTGGGAGAGAGGAAATATGCCCGGAAAAATCCGCCACCGCTTGATGCTGCTTTCCTGGGCCGCCGCCTATCTGTTCTTCCCGGCACCATTGCCGGCCGCGGGCCCGGCCGCCGATGCGGTCCTGGCCGAGGACCAGTTTCTGGAACTTTACTTTGACAAGGACCAACTGGTGCAGGCCCCCACCCGCTCGCCCAAACCCCTGTCCCAGGTCGCCGAGAACGTCACCATCATTTACGCCGACGAGATCGAGGCAATGAACGCCCATAACCTGGCCGAGGTGCTGAACCGGGTCACCGGCCTCTATATCTCCAGCAATGGCCGCGATTTCGGCAGCAGTGCCAGCCTGACAGCCCAGGGATCCGAGCCGCGGCACGTACTGGTGCTGTTAGACGGCATTGTCTGGAACTATATCGGCAGCGGCCGGGCCGGCACCAGCCAGATCCCGCTGGGGATCATCAAGCGGGTCGAGGTGATCAAGGGGCCGGCCTCCTCCACCTGGGGCGCGGCCCTGGGCGGGGTGATTAACATCATTACCAGGGATGCGGGAACCAGTGCCAGGCCCGTCAGCACGCTTTCGCTTTCCTACGGCCAGGCCCGCTCCCTGGACGTTCAGGCCCGGGTGGCGGGCCGGGCCGGCACTGTCGGCTACCTGCTCCACGCCGGCAGGCAGCGCTCCGACGGGCTCCTCAAGTCCCGGGAGTTTTTCAGCTCCAGTTTGTACGGCAAGTTCACTCTCGATCCCCAGCCAGACCACAACCTCACCCTTACCCTCGGCTACAGCGATCCGGAGTGGTATGCCGGCGATTTGCCCAGCGGCGGGATTCTTTCCCAGGGGCTTCATCAACGGCGTTTTGTCACCGCCACCCTGGACTCGCGGATCAGCCCGGTGCTGGCCCTCAACCTGTCCCTGCACGCGATCCAGCGGCGCTTTGATCAACTCAGTGACGAGTCCGGCCTCTATGCCGTCTTTGGCCCGGGCTACCAGCGGGGCGATCTGTTTGAGAACAATATCTTTGACGAGACCAACTATGGGGCCGGCGGCCGGCTGGTCTGGACCCCGGACAGCCACACCGTGGTGCTGGGCCTGGACCTGGAGCGCAACGAGAACGAGCAGCGCAACCAGGCCGGGGCCTATCGCCAGTGGCAGGGCGCGGCCCCTTTTTCCACCTACTCCTCTGAGATTAACCAGTGGGCGATCTATGGTAATGACACCCTTGCCCGCGGCAGATTGACCCTGACCCCGGGCATTCGTCTTGACGGCAACTCCATCACCAAACCATTTATCAGCCCCAGCCTGGGGATAACCTACCGCCTGCGCCGGGATACCCTGCTCCGGGGCCAGGTGGCCCGGGCCTTTACCATCCCGCCCCTGTCCTGGCTCTCCGGCGGCGGGCTGTTCTTCGATCCCAACCCCGATCTTGAGCCGGAACAGGTCTGGTCCTTCCAGGCCGGAATCGAGTCCACGGCCGTCAAGTATCTCTGGCTCAAGGGCACGGTGTTCCGGCACGATCTGGACAATACCTTCGGCGAGACGACCTCGCCTCTCAACCCGAAGCATTCCACTATGCAAAACATGGGCAAGGAGCACCGCACCGGTTTTGAGGCCGAGGCCAAGTCCGCGCCCTTTCACAACCTGACCCTGGGCGCGGGCTTTTCCCTGGCCAGCATCGACCGGGACTGGAACAGCGATGACCAGACCCTTTACAGCAGCAACCTGGAGCTGGCCTTTACCGAGCCGAAGACCGGATTCAAAGCCTCCCTGTTCGGCCATTTCGTCTGGTGGGACCTGCCCGACTCAACCACCAGGGGCAGCTACGACGACTTTATCTGGGACCTGAACGCAAGTAAAAAAATACTTACCCGGGACCGCTCCATCACCACCCTGTTTGTCACGGTCCACAACCTGTTCAACGGCACCCAGTACCGGCACATTAACTTCAAGGATCCGGACCGCTGGGTGGAGGGCGGCATCCGGGTCTTTTGGGAGTAGCGCCAGACCCACGGCCGGAACACAGTGGGATAAAGGTGTCCAGGGCCGGCCAAGCCTTAAGATAAAGGAGGTGATGCCTGTTTTTCTCAAAGGCCAGGGCAATAACCAGTAACAGCAACCCAAGGAGGGAAGTATGAAGACATTAAAGATTATCGTTCTGGACCCGGGTATGGACTTGATGGAAATCGCGGCACAGGGGGACTGCTGTCTGGGGGCGGAAGTCGCAACACGGTGAAGGCCGTTTAAAACAAAAGGGACGCCCCGGCGTCCCTTTTGTCGTAAACGGCAATTTTTTTTGCCCCGGGCTCCTGGGTAAACGCTTGCAGTCCAGCGGGTATAACCTTTTTCGGGAATCCCTTATGCGCCTTTCTGTTTATCTCAAATCCTGGCCCTATCCGGCCGCGCCCGGCCACCACCTGCTCTACTCCACCCGCACCGCGGCCCTGGCCCTGGTGCCTGACCCGGTATTGACCAAGCTTGCGGCCGGCGGGCAGGTGGACCAGGAGTTTATCGACACCCTGACCCCCCTGGGCATGCTGGTCGCGGACCAGGATGCGGAGCGGGCCATGGTGCGGAACATGCTCGACGAGTTGAACCACATCAACCCCACCCTCACCGTGGCGGTGATCCTGGGAATGGAGTGCAACTTTGCCTGTCCTTACTGCTACGAGGGCAGCATGAAGGGCAGATATGCAATGGACGATGCCGTTGCCGACCAGCTGGTGGTTTTTTTAAAGGACCTCTTTGTCCGGAGAAAAAAGAAAAAAATGACCCTGGACTTCTACGGCGGCGAGCCCCTGCTCTACCTGGGCCGGATTATCTCGTTAGCCGGACAGCTCAAGCCCTTTGTTGAGGAACAGGGGGGCGAATTCTCCTTTTACCTGGTGACCAACGGCTCGCTGCTCACCCGGAAAAGGGTGGCGAGGATGGGCCCGCTGGGCCTGGCCACGGCCAAGGTCACCGTGGACGGACCGGCCGCGATCCACAATGTCCAGCGGCCCTTCAGGTCCGGCCGGGAGAGCTTCAACCTGGTCCTGGACAATATCGCGGCCTGCTGCGACCAGGTCAGGATCGGCATCGGCGGCAATTTTACCCGGGACAATTTCCGGGAGTTTCCCCTGCTTCTGGATGAGCTGGCCGCCCGGGGCCTGACCGCGGACAAACTACGCCAGGTCAAGTTCGACCCGGTGATGCAGATCACCGACACCTTTGCCAATCCGGAGTTCCGGGCCGGCTGCAGCTCCTACAGCGACCCCTGGGTGGGCCAGGCCTTCTTTTATCTGCGGGACAAGATTATGGCCCAGGGGTATTCCACCCCGAAGATGAGCCCCGCTGCCTGCATGGTGGACCAGGAGGACACCTTTACCGTGCATTACAACGGGGAGATCTACAAATGTCCGTCCATGATCGGCCATGACGGCTATCAGGCGGGCGATATCTTTCAAGGCCTCGGCGACTATCGCGGCGCCTATCACCTCGACCACTGGCAACAGGAGGAAAAATGCCGCCAATGCGTCTACCTGCCCCTCTGTTTCGGCGGCTGCCGGTACCTGAAACTGCAGCGGGACGGCGACATGGACGGAGTGGACTGCCGGCAGCCCTTTCTGGACTCGGCCCTGGAAGAGATGCTGCGCCAGGACATTCGCTACCGGAAACCGGAAGACAGAGGACAGAAGACAGAGGACAGATAAGCCAAAAACAGAGGTGCAGGGTTGTGACTATTTCTTCTTGTCCCGGGCCGCGTTGTACAGACCGGGATAGAGCCGGATGGCGCAGGCCGGGCAGATGGAGTGGCTGAATTCGATATTGGCGCGGGCCCGGATGTAGGACTCGATCTCGTGCCAGTGCCCGCCCTCGTCCCTGATCTTCTTGCAGGAAGCGCAGATGGGCAGGAAATCCTCCAGGGTCTGGATGGTTTCCTGGGCCTGCTGCAGGTCGCGGACCAGCTTTTCCCGCTCCTGTTCCAGCCGCTTGAAGCGGATACACCGCTCGGCCAGGCTTGAGATCTCCACCAGGTTGATGGGTTTGCGTAGAAAACTATGCACCCCCAGGTTGTAGCATTTCTGAATATCTTCATCCCCGCCATGACCGGTGATCACCACCACGGTATAGGGATCGGCCGGCTTGTAGTCTATGGACCGCAGAAAGCCGATGCCGTCCAGCACCGGCATCCGCAGGTCGAGGAAAATAAGTTCCGGGGATTCCCGGCGGAAGAACTCCAGTCCCATTTTGCCGTCATCGGCAAAGAGAAGCTCGTAGCCCGCATGTTTCAGCGCCTTCTTAATCGCTTGCTGGAGGATGGTTTCATCGTCCACCACCAGAACCCGGGGGGGGGCGGTTGGATGAACTTCCGGGGAAACGATCTGCATGCTCTCCTCCACTGCTGGGAATTATGGTTGCAAAACCCGCTTCAAAAAATGGCAAGGAATAAAAACCCGGCCCAGAGACCGGGTTTTGAGATAAACACCATGGTAGACCGAGTCCGCTTGAAATACAATACTAGAAAACTGCCAGTATAATACCAGGTGAATACTAGTACCAAGGTGATTATTCTTTCTGTGGTATCGTTTGGTTATGCCCTGTTGGCGTACTTTTTTCGCCACCTGAAAAGAAATTGATCCGCAGCGGTGGATTACCAGATCCCGGTTGCGGAAAAGATCCTCCGGGTTGAGATAAAGGCGGGCGGACCAGGCTCCCTGAAATCCCTGCGGGGGTTTCCGCCGGACAAGGGCCTGGCCCTCAGGCCCGGATCATCTCTTCGGTAAGCAGTTTATCGGCATAGCGGAGGACAAACTCGCGCTGGGCCGGGGTGGCATGGGCGATGCAGTCGCAGTGCAGGGTGGTCTTGCTCCGCACCAGGAGTTCAAAGCGGACCACGTCGTCATCCAGCAGCACCCCGAAACAAAAGGGACCGCAGTCGGTATGGCCCTGCTGGCTGTCGGCCAGGAGATCGTCGGGCAGCTTGAGCCAGAAGAGCCCGTCCATGGGACCCGGCTCCAGGGTCCGTCTCAGATAGTTTTCAATATTGTTCCGCTCCTCGCGGCTCAACTCGTCAATCACAAACTGTCGCATGTTTTTACTTCTCCATCCTGGTTCGCATTCATTACAGATACTCGGCCGCAATGCCGGCCAGGGCGCTGCGCTCGCTTTTCTTCAGGGTGACGTGGCCATGGACCACCTGGCCCCTGAGCCGCTCCACCGTGTAGGTCAACCCGTTACTGCGGGAATCGAGATAAGGGTTGTCAATCTGGTACGGGTCGCCGGTGAGCACCATCTTGGTACCTTCGCCGGCCCGGCTGACAATGGTCTTGACCTCGTGGGGGGTCAGGTTCTGGGCCTCGTCAACGATCACATACTGCCGGGGGATGGAGCGGCCGCGGATATAGCTCAACGCCTCCAGTTCCACCACCTTGTCCCTGAGCAGGTTGTCCACCTTGTGCCGCACCGAGGCCCCGTTATCCTCGCGTTTGCGGTCTTCACCCACCAGGTAGGTGAGATTGTCAAAAATGGGCTGCATCCACAGGGACAGTTTTTCGTCCTTGGTACCGGGCAGGTAACCGATATCCTTGCCCAGGGGGATAACCGGCCGGGAGACCAGCAGCTTGTCATACTGCTTGAGCCGCAACGTGGTCTCCAGGCCGGCGGCCAGGGCAAGCAGGGTCTTGCCGGTGCCGGCCTGGCCCACCAGGGTTACCACCTGCACCTCCTGGTCCATGAGCAGTTCCATGGCCATCCGCTGTTCCTTGTTCCGGGGCCGGATTTTCCAGGCGCTGTCAAACCGGGAGTTGAGGTGTACCAGGCCGACACCAGCCACCATTCTCCCCATGCCGGTATGCTTTTCATTGGCCTGGTCCTTAAGGAGAACAAACTCGTTGGGAACCACGTCCGCCGACTCGATGGCCAGGACATCATTATTAAAAAACTCGTCAACAGTGTGACCAGGGACCAGCATCTCCCGGTACCCGGTAAACAGCTCGTCAAAGTTGACCGTCTGTTTTTCAAAATCCCGGACCTCCAGCCCCAGGGCGTCCGCCTTGAGCCGGGCACTGATGTCCTTGGACACGAAGATCACCCGCTTGCCTTGCTGCAGTAAATTATAGGCCACGGCCAGGATCCGGTTGTCCGGCACCGACATGTCCATCCCGGGCAGCGGCTTGATCTCCTTCTGGTCGATGGTGATCATCAGCGAGCCGCCGTTCTCGGTTTCCACCCCCTTGCCCAGGCTGCCCCTGCCCCGGAGGAGGTCCAGCTTCCGGATCACCTGGCGGGCATTGCGGCCCAACTCGTCGCTATGGGATTTGAACTTGTCCAGCTCCTCAATGACCGTCATCGGCAGGATAATGGTGTTGTCGTCAAAGGAATCAATGGCCTCTGCATTGTGCAGCAGGACATTGGTATCAAGAACAAAATATTTTTTCATACACCCTTCCGTTTATATGAAAGTCGCCACCAGGCGCCAGCCTTGCCATGCCGGAGTGACGTCTTTCATTATTTCGTTGTGGCTGGACAAATATGGTCCAGCCATGCTGGTTGGTAAAAAATTGTTGCTTCCTGCTGTTATCGATTCAGATATCCAGATAGGTCGTATCCCGGTTCAAAACCTCGCAGCCGGTCTCACTGACCACCACCATGTTCTCCAGCCGGATCCCGCCCCAGCCCGGCAGATAGATCCCCGGTTCCACGGTAACCACCATCCCGGGTTTTAATTTTTTCCTGCTCCAGCGGTTAAGGCCTGGAGATTCATGCACCGCCAGCCCCACCCCATGGCCCAGGCCGTGGCCGAACCGTCGGCCATGACCGGCCTTGCCAATCACGCTCCGGGCGGCCCGGTCCACCGACCTTGCCGTCACCCCGGGCCGAATTGCATTGATCCCGGCCAACTGGGCCCGGCGGACCAGGCGGAACAGCTCCACGGTCCGGCGGTCCGGCCGGCCCAGGACCACGGTCCTGGTCATATCCGAGCAGTAACCGTCAAGCCGCACCCCCATGTCGATGACCACTGGTTCGCCCGCCCTGAGCCGGTGGTCGGTGGGCAGCGCATGGGGCAGGGCGGAGTTGGGACCGCTGGCGACAATGGTGGCAAAGCTGGGACCCTCGGCCCCCCTGACCCGCATCCCGGCCTCGATTGTCCACGCCACCTCCTTTTCGCTGATCCCGGGTTTGAGTTGGGCATAAACCTCCTGAAACACCTCTTCATTCATCCGCACCGCCCGTCTGATCTTAACCAGCTCCTCAGAACCCTTGCACACCCGCAGCCCCTCGACCAGACCGGTGACCGGCCTGACTTCAACCCCCGGCCCCTTCAGGGACTCGATGATCCGTTCCGCTGTGACATGGGTTACCCCGTCACCCTCAAAGGCCACTCTTTTCAGGCCCAGCCGGCCCACCAGCTTTTGCAGCAACGAAACCAGGCCGCGCGGATAGAGAACAACCTCAAAACCCTTGGCCTCGGCCTCGGCCTGGAGCTGATAGCGAAAATCGGTCAGCAGATAGGGGGCCCCGCTGCCCGGGATCAGCAAGGCGCCAGCGCTTTCGCTGAGCGATGGATCCAGGGCGGTGAAGCCGCTCAGATAATAACGGTTCTCCGGATTGGTGACCAGAAGGGCCTGAAGGCGACGGCAGCGCATTGCTCGCCGGACACGGGCAAGGGGGGACATGATTAACAACCCTCATAAAAAGGAGTTAAGGGACAAAATGGACAAAAACCTTGATCCCGTAACGGTAGAGCATGGCATGCAGTTCGCGGATCGCCCGGATCGGCTCCGCCAGGCCGAGATCGACCCGGTAGCGCCTGCCCGGGTCTGTCATGGAGATGGCCCCGAAACAGACCTTGTCATAGCGGATTTCCGCGCCCTCGGCATGCCATTGCCGCAACCGGGTATCAACCGGTTCCACCTCTTCCGGGGTGAGGGGGGTTGCGGCCTGCAGATAAATTTCGATCTCCATGTTTCCACCTGGTCAGGCCAGCCGCCGGCCAATGAGATCCTTGTACTGATCCAGGGCTTTTCCATACTGGTTGTTCAGTTCGCCAATGATCCTCTGCCACTCCTCCATAAACTTGGGGTGGTGGACAGGGTCCAGCTGCATCCCCGGGCCGGACTGACCGGTCTGCTCCGCCATTGCCTGTTCCATCTGTTGACGAATGGCCTCCTCCAGCTGCCGGCGCAGGTCATTCCTGTGGTTTTTATACTGCTCAAGAACCTGGCGCATCTCTCCCATGGTCTGGACCAGCTCCCCGGCGCCAGCGGCAAGGTCGATCACCCCGACCATGGCCATGTCCGCGGCCTGGCTGTCGTCATCCCGGGGCAGGATGATATTGCGCAGCAAGGCCTGGACCGCCCCCCGGCGCATGAGCTGTTGCGCGTCCGGCTCCTGTTCAGCGATGGTCCGGGCCAGGGGCACGGTATTGTCCCGGAGATAATCAGCGGCAAGCCGCATCCCCTGCTTGACCGTTTCCTCTGCCGCAAGTTCGGCCGGAGGTAATGGGGCCGCATCCATCCGGGCCAGCCGCTCCAGAACCTTTTCCATGGTACTCTTTATTTCCGCCATCTGTTGTTTATTCCTCAGGGCTCTTTTCTTTGCTGCATTTACAGTCGTCAAGGGACACGGCGCACTCCACCCGGTTGCGGCCGTGCTCCTTGGCCTTATAAAGGGCCTGGTCCGCCTCTTCCACCAGTTCCTTCCATGAAAGACCGGCCCGGAATGCAGAGACCCCGGCACTGATGGTCACCCCGCTTGCGGTCTCCACCTCTTCCCGGATCCGTTCGGCAACAACACAGCCGTTCCGGGCCGAGGCCTCCAACAGAATCACCAGAAACTCCTCACCCCCGTATCGGCAAACCAGATCGCTTTCCCGAACCTGGTTCTTGAGGATGCGGGCCACCTTGGCCAGCAGCTCGTCGCCGGCGGCATGGCCATGGGTATCATTGTATTTCTTAAAAAAATCAATATCAAACATTGCCACGGAAAGGGTCTTTTCATAACGCTCGGCACTGGAAACACTCTGCTCAAGGGTGATCTCCATCAGACGCCGGTTGGCAACACCGGTCAACGGGTCGTGCAGGGAAAGTCGCTTGATCTCTTCATAGTGACGTGCATTTTCTATGGCAATGCCGACCTGGTTGCCGATGCCCAGGAGCAACCCCTTCATGTGCTCCCCAATCTTGACATCGGCACCGGTGTAGAGATACAGCACCCCGACCACCCGCTCCGCCACCTTGAGCGGCACGATGATGTGGCCGTGCGGGGCCATGCCCTCGTAACGGATGGTGTGGTGTTTATCGTGATCGCTGTTGCCGGAGATGACAATCTCACCGGTCCGGGCCGCCAGGCCGCAGAGGCAGGTGTCAACGGTCATGTTCTTGTGCTGTTCCAGAAAAACCGACGGGTGGCCCAAATGACAGACCAGTTCCATCCGCCGGCCGTCAACGATAAAGATCCCGCCCTTGTGCTCGACCTTGAAAATCTCGAGCCGGTTGACCACGGTCTTGAGAATATCGGATAGGAGTTCTTCCATGTCCCTGGTGTGGCTGATCACCCGGGAGACATCAAAAAGCACGGACAGCTCACCGTTCTTCTCCCGCAGGTCCTCGTTCTGCTGAAAAATTTTCTCCTCTGCCTCTTTTCTGGCCAGGATGTTCCGCTTCGCCCTGGCAATAATAAAGGCAATTACCAGCAGCAGCCCTGTTCCGAGAAAAACAAGCACCAGGTAATTGGTGGCCAAGAGGCGGTCCAGCTTTCCTTTCCGGGCTGTTATATCAAGAAAAATCTCCATGGCGCCGACAATTTCACCATCTTTTCCGACCGGAACAAAGGTCTGCACCACGCTTCCATTAACAGACCCGGCCCCTGCGGCTAACACCTCTGTCCGCACAACCCCGGCGCTGATCACCTGAAAAAATTTTTCACCGCCGATTATGGCGCCGACATCGTCACCATCCGTGGAGACCAATACCTCTGCGTCAGCGGACACCACGGTGATCTTCTTCAACTGAAACTGCTGCCGGGCCTCAAGCAGCTCCGCGACAAAACCAGGGGGAATATTTTCAGCGGTCAACTTTTTCCCGCCAAGATCCCGGGTTAACATGGTGGAGAGATGGGTGGCCACCTCCACGGCCTCCTGCTCGGCGTCCTTGTAAACCATGTCGCTGAAGACCGGAGAAACAAAATAAAGCAGGTATCCGGCCAGGGCCGCCACCGCCGCTGCGGAGGAGATCAGAACAATCTGCAACAGCCTGTACTCACCGTACAGGTGACCGAGTGATCCTTTTTTCACCATCGAGAAAACCTCCTTTTTGCGGCACGGCCGGCCCGTGCCGGACAAAAAACACCTATACAGCACCATAGAACAGGGAAAAAGGTCAAGTCAAATGTGATGAACTCGTAACAACCCGAAAGGCTTCAAATGCCACCCAATAAAATCAACAAGTTACAAGACGAATCACGTCCGTCGAGCGGGTTGTTGCGAGACCGACAAATGTGGTGAACCGGCAACAACCCGAAACATTACAACCACCACTGAATAAAATCAAAAAACCCACGGCTCTTCGTTGTTTCCCGGTATAAAAACTATTACTATATGACGCTTACCTGGCAGGAGACGACCCGGAGTCCGGCGGGACCCGCCCTGTGAGTGGTTTCACTGAAACCGTTCCGGCGACTTTCGGAAAAAAAAGGAGAACAACATGATATCTATCATCGTCCTGGCCACCCGCAACGCCGGCAAGGTGCGGGAATTCCAGGAGCTGGTCAAGGATTTCCCTGTGGAAATAAAAAGCCTGAGAGACTTCGGGCCCATCCCGGAGGTGGAAGAGGACGGCAAGACTTTCGAGGAAAATGCCTATAAAAAGGCCTTGTTCACCGCCAGGGTCCTGGGGCTGCCCGCCATTGCCGACGACTCCGGCCTGGTGGTCGAGGCCCTGGACGGCGCCCCGGGGGTGTATTCGGCCCGCTATGCCGGAGAAAACGCCACGGACCGGGAAAACGCGGCCAAGCTCCTGAAAGTGATGAAGGGGGTCGCCAACCGGAAGGCTGCCTTTGCCTGTGTGCTCTCCATTGCCGTGCCCTCGGGCCCGGCCCTGACCTATGAAGGACGATGCGAAGGCGAAATCCTGGAGGCGCCCCGGGGAGAAAACGGCTTCGGCTACGACCCGGTCTTCTTTTACCCGCCCCTGGGCAAGACCTTTGCCGAAATACCGATGGCGGAAAAAAACAAGGTCAGTCACCGCGGTCTGGCCTTGGCCGAGCTGGCCAGGGAGCTTGACAAGGTGATGGTCTGGCTGAATGCCCGCCTGGAGGAAGTGAAACCGCCCAAGCCGGACCACAAGGAGTTCGAGCATAACGACTGGTCGGAAGAGAAGATGGTATAGGGGCGCTCACCGGGCACCGAACCCGGAGCCCGGTGGGGCTTTCCCGGTGAGTGGTTACGTATCGGGCGCTGATCGCTTTATCCTGATTCTTCTTTCAAGTCGCGCGCCAAAAGATCCCTGACCGCGGCCTCGCAGCCCTTGTTGTCGTAGAGTACCGCGTGGATCTGTTCCAGAATCGGCATCTCCACCCCCTGTTTCCGGGCCAGGTTCCAGGCCGATCTGGTGGTCTTGACCCCCTCGGCCACCATGTTCATTTCCCCGAGAATGGTGGCCAGTGATTTGCCCTGGCCCAGCTTCAACCCCACGGTCCGGTTACGGCTGAGTTCGCCGGTACAGGTGAGGACCAGGTCACCCAGACCGGCCAGACCGGAAAAGGTGAGCGGTTGGGCGCCCATCTTCACCCCGAGCCGGCTGATTTCCGCCAACCCCCTGGTGATCAACGCGGCCCGGGTATTGGTGCCGTAGCCGAGACCGTCGCAGATCCCGGCGGCAATGGCCACGATATTCTTCAACGCCCCGCCCAGTTCCAGGCCGATAACGTCGGTGCTGGCATATACCCTGAATTTTTCCGTGGAAAACGCTTTCTGGAAATAGCGGGCCGCCGCCAGGGTCCGGGCGGCGACGGTGACCGCCGTGGGTGTGCCCTGGACCACCTCCCTGGCAAAACTGGGCCCGGACAGAACCCCGAGCTGGAAATCATTTTCCCGGCCGGCCAACTCCTCTTCCATCACCTGGGTCATGGTGGCCTGGGTCTCGTTTTCAATCCCCTTAGCCGCTGAAAGGACATAAGCCCCGGCGCCAAGATGGGGGACAAGTTGTCGGAAAACCGAGCGATACACGTGGGAGGGCACCACCATTACCACCAGCCTGCACCCGGATACCGCCCCCTTGAGATCGGCAAGCGGGGTGATCCGGTCGACAAAACGGTAGCCTGGGAGATAGGCCTTGTTTTGCCGGTCGCGGCGGAGCTGCTCGACAAACTCCGGCCGATGGCCCCAGAGAAAAACCGGGCCGCCGTTCTCGGCCAGCGGTTTGGTCAGGGCGGTGCCCCAGCTGCCGGCACCGATGACCGCGACCCCCTCAACCGGGACCATTATTGGTTCTCCTGGATGTTGCTGTTTTCCTCGCTGTCATCATCGTCATCATCGGTTCCCGGGGCCACCCGGTCCATGCTGACCACCTTCTCTCCTTCCGCCAGGTTGATCAGCCGGACCCCCTGGGTGTTGCGGCCGATGACCCGGACCGCCCCCATGTTCATCCGGATGATCTTGCCGCTGCTGGCGATCATCATCACCTCATCCTCGTCGGTGACCATCAGGACGCCGATGGTCTTGCCGTTGCGTTCGCTGGCCTTGATGGCGATCACCCCGCGGCCGCCCCGCCGCTGCAGCCGGTAATCCTCCACCGGGCTCCGTTTGCCGTAGCCGTTTTCTGTCACCGCCAGGATGGATTTATCATCCTCCAGCACCACCATCCCGACCACCTTATCGCCGGGACGCAGGGTAATCCCCCTGACCCCGGCGGCCACCCGGCCCATGGCCCGAACATCGCTCTCATGAAAACGGATCGACATCCCGTTGCTGGAAACGAGCAGGATCTCGTTATTACCGTTGGTGATGGCGGCAGACATGATCTCATCACCCTCGTTGATCCTGAGGGCGATCTTGCCCTTGCGCAGGGGCCGGCTGAACTCGGCCAGCATGGTCTTCTTGATCCGGCCCAGCCGGGTTGTCATGAACACATAGGCCTGCTCGCCGTGGTCGAAACTTGAAACCGGCAGGATGGCAGCCACCTTCTCGCCCTCGGTAAGCTCGAGCAGGTTGACGATCGCCTTGCCCCGGGCGGTGCGACCGGCCAGGGGTATCTCGTAGACCTTGCGCCAGAACACCTTGCCCTTGTTGGTGAAAAACAAAAACGTGTCATGGGTGGAGGCCAGATAGAGGTCGCGGACAAAATCCTCCTCAATGGTGGTGATCCCCTTGATCCCCTTGCCACCCCGCCGCTGGGCCCGGTACAGGCCCATGGGATTACGCTTGATATAACCGGAATGGGTGACCGTGACCACCATGCTCTCCCGCGTGATCATATCTTCCGGCAGGATCTCGTCCGGGGCCTCGATGATCTCGGTGCGCCGCTCGTCGCCGTACTCATCCTTGATCCGTTTAAACTCGTCACGGATGATCTTCATTACCAGGCTTTCATCACTCAACACCCGGTGATACCCGGCAATATCTTTCAGGAGCGACTCATACTCGTTGATGATCTTTTCCCGCTCCAGCCCGGTCAGCTTCTGGAGCCGCATATCCAGGATGGACTGGGCCTGGATCTCGCTCAAGCCGAAAAGCTCCATCAGGCCGCGGCGCGCCTCCGGGGGGTTGGCCGATTCCCTGATCAGGGTAACAACTTCATCCAGGTTGGTAAGGGCAATCTTCAATCCCGCGAGGATATGGGCCCGGTCTTCCGCTTTTTTCAGATCATGGGCCGTGCGGCGATAGACAATGGTCTTGCGATGAAGCAGGAAATGCTGGAGGATCTGTTTGAGGTTCAGAATCTCCGGCTTATTGTTGACAATGGAGAGCATAATAATCCCGAAGCTCTTCTGCAGCGGGGTATGCTTGTAGAGCTGGTTCAGGACCACATCGGGAAACTCGTCCTTTTTTAACTCCAGCACGATCCGCATCCCCTGCCGGTCCGACTCGTCCCGGATCTCGGAGATGGAGGTAATCTTTTTATCCTTGACCAGCTGGGCGATTTTGGCCACCAGGGTGGCCTTGTTCTGCTGATAGGGGATTTCGGTAATTATAATCGCCTCGCGCTTGCTCTGCTTGATCTCCTCGATATGGCTCTTGGAGCGGATCAGGATGGAGCCGCGGCCGGTTTCATAGGCCTGCCGGATCCCGGCCCGGCCGCAGATAAAGGCGCCGGTGGGAAAATCCGGCCCAGTGATGATCTGACTCAGCCGATGCACCGCAATGCTCGGGTCGTCGATCATCGCGATCAGCCCGTCCAGTACCTCGGTCAGGTTGTGGGGTGGAATATTGGTGGCCATCCCCACCGCGATGCCCGAGGAACCGTTGATCAGCAGGTTGGGAATCCTGGCGGGAAAGACCAGCGGCTCGGTCAGGGAGTTGTCATAGTTGGGGACAAAATCCACGGTCTCTTTTTCAAGATCAGCCACCATTTCCTGGTCGAGCCTGGTCATCCGGGCCTCGGTGTAGCGCATGGCCGCCGGTGAATCGCCGTCCACTGAACCGAAGTTACCCTGGCCGTCCACCAGGGGGTAGCGCATGGAAAAACCCTGGGCCATCCGGACAATGGTGTCATAAACCGCGGTGTCGCCGTGGGGATGATATTTACCGATAACATCGCCAACGATCCGCGCCGACTTGACGTGGGGCCGGTTGTAAAAATTGCTCAATTCGCGCATGGCGTACAGGGCTCGCCGGTGCACCGGCTTGAGGCCGTCGCGCACATCGGGCAGGGCCCGGCCGATAATGACGCTCATCGCATAATCGAGATAGGATTTGCGCAACTCCTGCTCAATGGAAATGGATTGTTCCGTGCTCACGTTTTCTTCTCTCATTATGTCCTTCTGTGTAACTGATATCCAGGGTAACGACCAGTTGACCCCGCTATTGTTGCGTCCTTGTCAGATCGTGCCCATCCGGAAATTGCTCATTTCTGGACGGACACTAGATATCCAGGTCCGACACCTCAAGGGCATGGGTCTGGATAAAGTCCCGCCGCGGCTCCACCTTTTCTCCCATCAAGGTGATAAAGATGTCGTCCGCCTTTTCCGCGTCGTCGATTTTCACCTTCTGCAGGGTCCGCTTGTCCGGATTCATGGAGGTTTCCCAGAGCTGCTCCGGATTCATCTCGCCAAGGCCTTTGTAGCGCTGCAGGGAACTGCCCTTAAAGGATTCCTTGCGGATAAGGGTCAACAGTTGGTGCCAGTTGTCCGCCTCAAAGGTGTGGGCGCCCGACTCTATGACGAAGCGCTGCTTAAGGTATTGCCTGATCCGGGGGTACATGGTGATCGCGTTCCGGTATTCGGGAATCAAGGGGATCTCCGGGCCAACGGTGATGACCATGTGGGCCTTGTCCTTGATAGCGGCGTCAAACTCGTAACAGCTCGGTTTCCACCGGCTTGTCCGGAGGTTGCCGAGGATCAGTTTTTTTTCGTTTAGTTTGTTTTTCAATTCAGAGACAAACACCTCGTCGCTGAACTGGTCGGCCGAATACACCCCGTTTTCCAGGAGAAAATCGACCATCTCCCCCCAGATATTGATCCGGTCAAGGTAATCGATTATTTTTTGATAGGTGGTCAGCTTTCTTAACACTCCCTGAAGGTCGTCGATGCGTCCCGATCCGTTCTCGCCGGTCATTGATACGGTCATCGAGGAACCGGCAAGGCTGAAGAGATACCGGTTCAGCATCTCTTCATCGGTGAAAAACCGCTCCTTTTTGCCGCGGCCCAGACGAAACAACGGCGGCTGACCAATGTAGATATATCCGCCCTCAACCAGGGAGTGCATCTGCCGGTAGAAGAAGGTCAGGAGCAGGGTCCGGATATGGGCGCCGTCCACGTCGGCATCGGTCATGATTATAATTTTGTGATAACGCAGCTTTTCCGGGTTGAAATCCTCTTTGCCTATGCCGGCGCCCAGGGCGGCAATGATCTGCTTGATCTCCTCGCTGCCCAGAATCTTATCGAACCTGGCCTTTTCCACGTTCATTATTTTGCCGCGCAGGGGCAGAATAGCCTGAAAGGCCCGGTCCCGTCCCTGTTTGGCACTGCCGCCCGCCGAATCACCCTCAACCAGAAAAAGTTCCCGTTTTTTTGGATCTTTTTCCTGACATTCCGCTAGTTTCCCGGCCATGAGCAGATCAAGACCCACCCCTTTTTTCCGGGACAGGTCCTTGGCCCGCCGGGCCGCTTCCCGGGCTCGGGCCGCTTCCACCGCCTTGGCGAGAATCTTTTTTGCTTCCTGGGGATTCTGCTCCAGAAAGATGGAGAGTTTTTCATTACAGATACTCTCGACAATGGAGCGGACCTCGCTGTTGCCCAGCTTGGTCTTGGTCTGTCCCTCGAACTGGGGATCAGGAACCCGGACCGAGATAACACTGGTCAATCCCTCGCGGACATCGTCGCCCCCCATCTTTTCCTTCAGGTTCTTGGGCACGACGTCATCGCTGGCATACCGGTTGATGCATTTGGTCAGCGCGGCCCTGAAACCGGCCACATGGGTGCCGCCTTCCTTGGTATTTATATTGTTGACAAAGGTGAAAAGCCGTTCATTATAACCCTCGAAATATTGAAAACCTACCTCGACCTGAACCTGATCCTTTTCTCCGGTAAGAATGATGGGCCGGGTGTTGATCACTGTTCGTTTTCTATTCAGGTACTCTACATATTCCTCTATCCCGCCCTTGTAGTTAAACTCATCATCGGCCCCGCTTCGTTCATCCTTGAGCAGAATTTTTACCCCTTTGTTGAGAAAGGCCAGTTCCCGCAACCGCTTTTGAATGATCTCGTACTTATATTCGGTAGATTCGGTAAATATTGTCGTGTCCGGCTTAAAGGTAATGGTGGTGCCGGTATGGGAACTCTTGCCGACTATCTCCACCTCGCTCTCCTTGACACCGTAGCGGTAGGTCTGGCGATAAATTTTTCCATCCCTTTTTATCTCGGCAGTGGTAAGCTCGCTCAGGGCGTTAACCACCGAAACACCCACCCCGTGCAGCCCGCCGGAAACCTTATAGGTGGAGTTGTCGAACTTGCCGCCGGCGTGCAGGGTCCCCATCACCAGTTCCAGGGCTGAAATTTTTTCCTCAGGATGAATGGCCACCGGAATGCCGCGACCGTTATCCTCGACAGAAACGCTGTTGTCCTTATGGATCGTTACCCGGATTTTGGTACAGTATCCGGCCATTGCCTCATCGATACTGTTATCAACCACCTCGTAGACCAGATGATGGAGCCCGCCCTCGGAGGTATTGCCAATATACATGGCCGGTCTTTTGCGTACTGCCTCCAGACCGGCCAGAACCTTTATCTGTTCCGCGCCATAATCCTTGTTATCTTCAACCACTGTATAATCCTTTGTAATATTTTATAAACTGTTCCCGGACAAAGCACTTTTTCCGACACCGGGTGGCCTTTTCCACCTGTCGAGCAGACTTGTTGCCCAGTGAAAATTGTCGGTCTCGCAACAACCCGCTCGACGGACGTGATTCGTCTTGTAACTTGTTGATTTTATAGGGTGGCATTTGAAGCCTTTCGGGTTGTTACAAGTCCATCAAAATTTTCTGTCGGATTATAAATATCAACCCTTTCCCCTGGAAAACAAAGACCTGGGTATCCTTGAACCACCCCATTAAAATTCCTCTGGGTGGATATTTTTTTTCATTGTTATCCTGGGGGGGAAAAATAGTTGAGGGGCTTCATTTTAAATTTTCATCGGCATTATAATACTCATAAAACCAGGATCATCATCCCCCTGGATAAGACAGGGGCTCTGCTCGGAATTTATATATAGCTTTATTATATCACTCTTCATTACCTGCAGGGTCTCTATAAAATATCTGCAATTAAAACCAATAGTTAAAGGTTCACCATCATATTTTGTTCCGATCTTGTCAGTGGCATTTCCATAGTCGGCATTATGGGATGATAAAACAATGCTTTCCTTGTTAACATCCAGTTGCACCGCGTTAAAATTATCTTCAGTAAACAGATTGGTTCTTTTCAGGGCTTCAAGGAACAACACTCTTTCCACTTCTATGCTTTTTTCCATAACTATTACTTTTATAATATTACGATAATCAGGAAAATCGCCGTTTAATAAGCGAATAATAATCAGCACTTTTTCGCTTTTTAAAACAATCTGTTTCTTGTCAAAACCCACCCTTACTGTTTCGTTTGCTTCACAAATTTTGCGTATCTCCAACACCCCTCTCCGGGGAATAATTATATTTTTTTCAAAACTTATATTTTTTATTTCCTCCTGTGCCCTTCTCTCCATGATCGACAACCGGTGACCGTCCGAGGAAACCATCCGTAAACTCGGGCTGCCATCTTTCAATTCATCCCTTTCCAGGAGAATTCCGGTAAGGGTAAAATTGCTCTCCCTCTCGTTTGCCACGGAAAAGACTGTTTTTTCAATAAGTTCGTTAATGGAATCACAGGCAAATGATACCATATCACCATCATTGTATTCAGGAAAAGCCGGATATTCCTCAGCTGCCGTGCCGGCGAGATTATAGACGCTTGATCCGGCAACGATCTTCATCCAGTAGTTGTCCTGTTCCTCCAGAGAAATTTTTTCCGTACCGGATTCCTTGACGATTTCATAAAGAATTTTGGCCGGCAGGGTAATGGCTCCCGGCTGAACAATCTCCGCCGGAACCATATTTTTAATCCCTACTTCCAGATCTGTGGCAATCAATTCAATGGTGTTGTCAGCACATTGAATAAGTACGTTGGCCAGGATGGGCAGGGTTCCCTTTTTGCCGCTGATGTTTTGTAACAAAGCAAGGGCGGATAAAAAATGTTCTTTCGATACATTCAGTTTCAGAGCCATACAGAATCCCTCTTTCTAATTATTTTTTATTTTGTTTATTTGAGAGAGAAGTATTATTAGGGGTCTTGAAATCTTGAAAAAGTAGATAACCTTTTTAAATGTATAAAAAAACAAATGTTAATTCCAGCGGTAAAAAAACAGGAAAAACAGGTGTTGTCAGAAATTAACAAATTTTAAATAATATATGAAAAAAAGCTTAAATTCTAAGGAGATAAAATTTAAACAAATATAGTGTAAAAACATTAAAAGTTCAATGATAATAACACGGCAGAACAATATTGTTCAGCGGGCGAAAAATGAATTTATGGGCGCGGGAAACAACAGGATAAAAAGGCTTGGGCCGGTATTGGAAAAACTGTTTGAACAGGCGGCAAAAGAGGGTGTTTTTTCTGGCGCGGCAGTGGGAGTACAAAAAGGGCTGGGCCGGGGCCGGAAAAAGTATACAGCGGTTTATGGAAAGAGTTCCAGCGCACCGAGGGCGAAAAAAGTATCACCCGGCAGTTTTTTCGATCTGGCATCGCTTACCAAACCCCTTGGCACCACCCTGGCTGTTCTCTGTCTGATCAAGGAAGGAAAAACAACCCTTTGTCAGAGGCTCACCGCCCTTCTGGACGAGGGGGTGCCAGGGGGAAAAGAGGACATAACCCTGTGGCAGCTGCTCAATCACTGTTCCGGTCTTCCCGCCCACCGACCCTATTACGAAAAGATGGGCGGAATGGGGCAAGAGAAAGCCAGGAAAAAAATTTATTCGATGATATTAAAAGAACCGCTGGCCGCGGTTCCCGGAACCAGGGCGATATACAGTGACCTTGGTTTTATGTTGCTCGGCCGGATTATTGAAAAAAAATCAGGAAAAACCCTGGCCGACTATCTTGCCGACAGGGTGATGACCCCGCTGGGACTTGAAAAGAAAATTTTTTTCAGCGGGACGGAGGGGTCGGGGAACAACAACCCGGGAGCGGGTTTTGTTGCCACCCGCTACTGCTCCCGCCGCCACAGGGTTATCTGTGGCGAGGTGGATGATAATAATGCCGCGGTTATGGGGGGTACAGCCGGTCATGCCGGCCTGTTCGGGGATATTGAAGGGGTGCTTGCCCTTACCTCCCATTTACTTGAGATGTGGCATCAACAAAACGAACATCCAGGTTTTTCCAACCAGGAGCTGGCCTGTTTTTTTGAAAGAAAAAAAGAGATTCCAGGGAGCAGTTGGGCCCTGGGTTTTGATACCCCTTCCTTTACAGGATCAAGCAGCGGCCGTTTTCTTTCCGCTAAAAGCGTCGGTCATCTCGGTTTTACCGGCACTTCTTTCTGGATAGATTATAAAAAGGAGTTGGTAATGGTGCTCCTGACCAACCGGGTCCATCCTGGCGGCGATAACAGTCTTATCCGTTCCTTTCGGCCCCTTTTTCATGATACTGTGGTGAAGAGCCTTTTTTCGCTTGAGGAATAACCAGGGGCTGGTAACAGTTGACCCGGGCGCAACCAGGCCGGTTATTTCCCCAGCACCGCGGTTTCGAAATTAAAGGACCTGACCTTGGCAACAACCTGTTCTTCGCCAATATCCTCTGGATCGTAGAGAATGGTGATAATTCCGTCCTGGTAATTGACCGATGCCGCCAGGATACCGTCGGTGTCCAGGAGCACGGTCTCCATATCCATGGCGCAGCCGGTGCAGACGATGTTTTTTATCTGAAGACGTATTTTCTGTTCATTCATTTTCATTATCCGGTAAAAATCCTTGTCTGATGATTTAAAAAAAATATGAAAGAAAACCAAGCCGTTTTTCCTGGCAGGCCGGAACAAATTGTTTTTATAAGCTTTTTATATTTTGTTATTCCCCTTCTGCTTTATATATTCCGGGGTCTTGACAACAATAGTCTTACCAGCTGGCAATGGATTTTTCATGGTTTTGGGGTTTCCGGTTTTTTTGTTGTGCTGCTTGCCGGTTTTTTGGGCGCTGTTTTTCTGGCCAGATTCTCCTGTTATGAACAAAAACCAATATTTCTTTTTATCGCTGCATGGGTGAGCGGCGCCCTTTTCTGGGGGGTGCCGGAGGTTATTGTTGATACCTCGCGATATTTTACCCAGGCCAAGGGCCTTGAGCTGTTCGGACCCGGATATTTTTTGGGCCACTGGGGGAACGGGATTTTTGCCTGGACCGACCTGCCCCTGATGCCCTTTATCTATGGGCTTGTTTTTAAATATCTCGGCGAAGCAAGGATATACATCCAACTGCTCAACACCACTTTTTTTGGATTGACCGCTCTCCTCACCTATTTAATCGGCAAAACATTCTGGGGCCGGGAGGTCGGGTTCCGGGCCGGGTTGCTGCTCCTGGGAATGCCCTATATCTTTTCCCAGGTGCCGCTGATGCTGGTTGATGTTCCGAGCATGTTTTTTCTCACCCTTTCGGTCTATACCCTTGCCACGGCCTTAGACCGAGGCGGGGTCTTTTATGTTTCCCTGGCCGCAGGTTCTCTTTTTCTCGCCTTTTTTGTCAAATATTCACTATGGCTCTTCCTGTCGGTGAATGTTTTTGTTTTTCTCGTTTATCTCAAAAAAAACCCTGGGCCGGCGATCAGAAGGTGTGCCGCGGTTTTGTTTTTATTCGTTCTGTTTGCCGGAACAGTGGTCCTTGCCCGGTACGACTTTTTTGTCGAGCAGATAACCTTTATAAAAGAGTATCAAAAGCCCGGCCTCGGCCGGTGGAGCGAGAGTTTTGTCTCCACCTTTCTTTTTCAGGTTCATCCCTTTATAACCATGGCGGCCCTGTTTTCCGGTTATCGGGCAGTGCGGAAAAGAGATTTCCGCTACCTGGTGATCAGCTACCTGGTTCTTTTGCTCGTTTTTCTGCAAATAAAACGAATACGATATATTTTGCCGATCCTGCCGATGCTCGCCCTGCTCGCCTCCTACGGCCTGTGTATGGTCAAGGACCGGGTGGTGCGAAAATTTATCATCTGTTGCGCGGTTGGTTGTTCCCTGGCTGTGGCCCTGGCGGCATACCAGCCGTTTTTGCGCAACATGGGAGCGGCAAACCTGAAGGATGCCGGCTTCTTTCTGGACAAACAGGAGACAATCAAGACCGCCCTGGTTGTTATCTCCCGGCAAGGAAAACAGATACTGAACCAGGCCGTTTCCGTGCCCCTTCTCGACCTGTATACCAACAAGAAGATAATCTACAACCAGATCGATCCAGCGAAAAAACCAGCCGATTTTCTGACATCTTCACTGCGTTTCACCTGGGAATACCAGGTGCCGGGCTTTTACCTGGAGACCGCGGGCAAAGAGCGGCCCGCGGATGCGGTTGTTGTTGTTGCGACCAGACAAGACATGGACTGGTCCCCTTCTATCCGGGAAAGTATCAAGGGGTTTGACAGGGTAAAGATGTTTGGCCGGACAACCGGGGTGTTCAAACACCAGACCTTTGTCACCATCTATTATCATTGACAAACCAGCATGGCCGGACCAAACTTTACGGCCGCAGCCACAACCAACAATGAAAATCTCCCCGGACACCTGGCGTTGTCACGGAACGATTTTCATATAAAAGTGCCCGGTATATCGCCCTAAGCCGTCACGGATTCAGGCGATATACAGGTTCAGGCTATATAAGGATAACCGTGGGCATGACTCCAGGGACAACGCTTTTGACACCCTGGCCCGGCGGGCGGCGGGATGTTTCTTGTCAAAATTTCCCCAACAAACCACAGGTGCAAAAAAAGTTCATCAACAGACTGTTTCGGGTCAAGCAACCGTTAACCTTTGTTCTTGACATTTATACGGCTACAAATTATATGACTTCATACCACGTTGTGTCATACCACAAGGTGGTACGGGGCTTTTAGCGGTTTTAAAAAATGAGGCAGGGCTCATTTTCATGAAAAAAAAGGGGTGGTGGCAACATCGCGGGTGTTAAGGGTTGCCGGTAAGGTTTTACTTGGCTGAAAGAGTCTGGTTTGTCTGAAAATCCCCGATAAACAAGCATGTTGTTCGTGGCCGGGTTTTTGCGGCAGATTAAGCCGTGAAGATCCATAATGTTGAAAAACAGGTTATCTGGGCTTCAAAAGGTTTTTCACTCAGGGAGGGAGTATGGAGGAAAAAAGGAATGTCAGGTGGGCGTATATTATTTTGGCCGCCCTCATCCTGATCAGTCTGGTGTATTGGGCCGCGGATACATACTATATGTATCTCATTGTCTATATCTGGTTCGGTGTTGCCTATGGATTAATGCTCCAGTATGGACGTTTCTGTTTTGCCTCGGCGTCAAGGGATCTGTTCGCTGCCGGGGTGCCGCGAATGGCGGTTGGTATTCTGGTGGCGCTGGTTTTTTTCAGCGTGGTCCAGGCCATTCTGGAATCGGTCAACATGAGTACCTTTCATCCTGCGCCGTTCGGTATCCATATGCTGATCTCGGGATGCGTCTTCGGGGTCGGGATGGTTTTTGCCGGCGGTTGCGCCTCTGGCTCGCTGTATAAGATCGGTGAGGGCAATATGACCTCGCTGCTGGCGGTTATTTTCGGCCTTGCTATCGGCCAGGCCATCTTCGTCGATGTCGGCGGCATATTCAACAACCTGATGCCCCAGTCCTGGGTAGACCAGGCCGCGCAGACAGCAGCGGCCATCAAGGCCGGTTCCGGGATTGAAATCCCGGTTAATTCCTGGTTTGATTACTACCTGGTCGGCTATGTCTGGCATCAGCCGCAGTT
This sequence comes from Desulfobacterales bacterium, assembly GCA_021647905.1. Classification (NCBI taxonomy): domain Bacteria; kingdom Pseudomonadati; phylum Thermodesulfobacteriota; class Desulfobacteria; order Desulfobacterales; species Desulfobacterales bacterium. Next base: position 51,813 of record JAKITW010000002.1, read on the forward strand.
TACCATTGCCAAGCTCATTTCCGGCGGGCATCCTACCGCCATTCATTATTTTATTGGCAATTCACTGATAAATTCAATTATTCCGGCAATAATCCTGGTTTGCATCATCTATTATGTTTATCCTCGCAAGGTGTTCCTCAAGAGAAGGAAGAAGGCCCTGAAGAAAGAGGGTAAGGAACCGGTAACCGGTTTTAAGGATGAACTGGCTGGCATCTGGGCCATGATTATCGCCTCGAAACGGACCAGTCTGATGGGTATTCTGGTCGGTATTACCGCCGGCCTGCACATCCTGACCATGGCCGGTATGCAGCATAAATTCGGGATCAAAAACTTCGGCACCCTGCTCACCCGGATGGGATATTTTTCCGATGTTTCGCTCAAGGGCACGGTCTTTGATCCCGGCTACTGGTATATCACCAGCCAGGAGGGTCAGGTCGGCGCCTGGATTCTGGAGAAGTTCGGCTGGAACATGCATGACAACATGTTTTTCGGTTATGTAAACGGCCTGCCGGAGCTGTGGCGCAACCCGGCCCTGTGGATGTCGATTGGGATTGTCTTCGGCGCCATGATCATGGCCCGCCTGAACAACGAGTACAAGTTCAAGCTGCCCTCGTTTGAGTTGATTGTCTGGGGCCTTACCGGCGGCCTGCTGATGGGGTTTGGTTCGCGGCCCTCTCTGGGCTGCAACATCGGCGGCTTTTTTATCCGGGCTGCCGGCGGCGACCCGAACGGCTGGGTCTATGGCACCGGCATGGTGACCGGGGCCTTTGTGGGGGTAATAATCTTAAACTGGTGGACTGATAGAAGAATGGCGCAACAAATGGCTGATTTTTAAAAAACTAATGGATAATATGGAGGAGTAATCATGGCAGCAAAAGTGGACTTTAATAAAATCGATGATAGCACATATTCACTCGACGTTTGTGGTTTTGTGTGTCCGCACCCGCAGTTGTACACGAAAAAATCCCTGGAAAAGATTAACGAGGGCGATATCCTGGAAGTGGTTTTTGACAACCCCTCTTCAAAGGAAACCATCATCCAGATGGTCGAGGCCGGTGGTAATGATATTCTGGAAGAGAAGACCGAGGGCGGCAAGATTTATATGAAAATAGAGAAGGGTTAATCTGGTGAGTGTCAACTGCCAGCCACAACCAGCCAGAGTATTTTTCTGGCGTTAGGGAGGATATATGAAGACCCAATTTGTGATAATACTTCTAGTTGTTGTTGGAATTTTAAGTTTCATTATCGGGTACAGCGTTGCACCTACTGATATCGCCACGCTCCGGCACAGCGTGGCCGGGAAAGCTTCCGCCGGCGGTGGTTATGGCGACAGCGGTGGTTATGGGGCCGACTCCGGCGGCTACGGCGGCGGTTACGGTGCTCCGGCGGGCGGCGGTTACGGTGCCCCTGATGCCGGTGGCTACGGTGCCCCGGCGGCCGGCGGTTACGGTGGCGGCTACGGTCAGTAGATCTACCGTAACCGCTCACCGGGCACCGGGTCCGCGTTGTTGTCGGGCTGTCCGTGTGCCAAGGGATAACGAGCTGGTCTCTGCCTCGCATTTCCGGTACCCCGCAAGCGGTTAGCGGGCGGGAGGCAACCCGGAGTCCGGCGACTTACCGTGTGAGCGGTTATTATCAGCCCCCCTTTTTTGCAAGGAGACGGCGTTTATGAAAAAACTGTTGATAGCGGTTGATGATACCAAGAGCACAAAAGAAATTTTCGACAAATATGCAAAAATCTGCAAATGCATGGCACCCGACGAGACCCTGCTGTTATATGTTGAAAAGTTTGAGGGCCGTTCGTTGATCGACGCGATGCTCGGAGATGCCGAACTCTCCACCTTGAAAGAGGTTCTGGAGGGCACGGAATACAAGGAGGCCCTGGATCAAAAGGCCCGCACGGTTTTAAGCTATTATAAGGGGGTGCTGGAGCAGGGCGCCTCCGGACTCAACGTGCGGACCCTGGTCAGGGAAGGTCATCCTGCCGACGAGATCCTGAAAACATCCCAGGAAGAGGATGTGGACATGATCCTGGTCGGTTCGCGGGGCCGGGAGGGCGCTTCCCGCTGGTTGATGGGCAGCGTCAGCCGGGCGGTTGCCAATACCGCCGACCGGCCGGTGCTGATTGTCAAGTAGTATCGGATAGATTTGTTATAGCCCTGGTCAGCCGGACCAGGTTGTGCTTTCCGGGTATTAAGGTTAACACCAGAAGATCATCGTTGCAGGTGATCTTCTGGTGTTTTTGTTTGACAACTCGGGAAAGGGGTCTTCTTCTACCAACGGCCGCTCCATTGAGGTAAGCGTTCACCAGCACCTCATCTTCGCCCATTTTGGCCTGCTCGAATAGCACCAGTATGCTTCGCAGTCCCAAATGAACGAATCTAAGCCACTGGTGAACGCTTACGGGCATGAGATTACCATAAATCCGTACCTCCGGTGAACGGTTACCCATTGAGAAGGGCCGGCTGTTCATAACCAGGCTATCAAACAGGAACTCGCTTCGCCGCGGCGGCGATTCGGAATCCATAAGCATATCCTGCCGAAGTTGTTTCAATTTCCGCAACCTTACACATAAACTCCTGGTTATGAAATGTGCCTTGATCATTCCCGCCTGGGTGCCGGAAGAGATTTTTTCCGGCAAGACCGCCGGCTCCCAGATCAACTACTGGCAGCCGCTGGGAACCCTCTATGTGGCCTCGTCCCTGCAGCGGGCCGGGCATGAGGTGAAGTTCTTTAACGGCGCCTTTATGACCAATGCCCAGATCATTGCCGCGGTGGGTGAGTTTGCCCCGGCGGTGATCGGCCTCTACTCCACCACCTTTGGCTGGCCCAAGGCCCAAAAAACGGCTCGCGACCTCGGAAAACAGATGCCAGGCTCCTTTATCGTGGTCGGCGGTCCATATCCCATTGCGGTACAGGAAAAATGTCTGGAGGAGTGCGCTGATATCGACGCGGTGGTCACCGGCGAGGGCGAGTTGACCATGGTGGAGATGCTGGCCCGGCTCAAGGACCAGCAATCCCTGCAAGGAGTGGAGGGGGTTGTCTATCGCGAGCAGGGGATAATTAAAAAGAATCCGCCCCGTCCCCTGATCATGGACCTGGATTCGTTGCCTCCGCCGGCCCGGGAATTGCTCGGCGAGGCCGGCCGCTATATCCCGCCGCCCGCCACTTACAAACGGCGGCCGGTGGCGGTGCTTATCACCTCCCGCGGCTGTAACCGGCGCTGCCTTTACTGTTTCCAGATCGACAGAACGAGAAAGAGCGGTATCCGCTATCGTTCGGTGGATAACGTGCTGGCCGAGATCGAGCTGATCCTCGGCCAGGGTTACAAGGAGATCAAGTTCATCGACGACACCCTGGCCGCTGACTATGATCGGGCCATGGAGATCGCGCGCCGGATCAAGGAACAGGGTCTTGATTTCACCTGGTTTGCCTCGGCCTGCGTCAACCAGGTGGACAAGCCGCTGCTCCGGGCCTTTAAGGATGCCGGCTGCTGGGCCGTACTCTTCGGGGCCGAGAGCGGGGTGCAGAAGGATTTGAACACCATCCGCAAGGGGATTACCCCGGCCCAGATCAAGAGGGCGGTGAAGGCGGCAAAAGAGGTGGGGTTGACTGTCTATACCCCGTTTCTGTTCGGCATCCCGGGCCAGACCTTTGCGGACGGCCTGAAGTCCATCGAGTTTGCCTGCGAGTTGGACCCGGATATCGCCAACTTCCACGCCCTGACCCCTTTTCCCGGTACCGATCTCTACGATAATATCGAAAAGTACGGGACCATGTCCGAGGACCTTAGCGATTACTCCTACCAGGGTGCGGCCTTTGTTCCCTATTCCATGACCAGGGACGAGATAGCCCAACTGCGGCAGATTGCTTTTAAGAAGTTTTACTCCAGGCCCGGGTTTCTCCTGCGCCGGTTGTTCAAACTGCGCACCATCCACGACCTCCAGGCCGCGATCCACGGGATCAAGAGCATGTTCTGGCTCTGGATCAGGAGGGGCGTGTTCAAACGGTAAACGGTTACAAGCACCGCGTCTTTACCTGGGGCGGAGTTGGAGGTATTCCTTGAGCAGGGCCGGGTAAAGGCGCGGGTTGAAGAGGATGTTGGTCATCATGTAGCACTCGTGGGTGCAGTGGCAGCCGCCATCCCTGATCCAGGTCAGCACCTTTTGCGCCTTGTCCGTGGCCAGCACCTGGTTGATATCCAGGCCATGGTCGCGGATATTGCCCAGCTCCAGGGAGAACGACTCACAGGGATAGAGTTCGCCGGTTTCGGAAAGCACCAGGTTGAGCCGGCCGGCATAGCAGTCAATCAACCTCCGGTCCTGTTTGGCGGTCTGGTAGATCAGCCGCCGCTGGAGGATGTCCTGGGCCGCCTTGAGCCGGGCTCCGGCAAAGCGGTAGATCGAGCCCTGCTCCTCCTTGAGCTTTGTTTCCAGTTTCCTGGTCACGGCCCGGTACTTCTCCAGGTCCAGTGCTTCTAAATCACCTTCCGCCCGCTCGCCCCGGATCAGGGACACGGTGTGGGTCTTGATCCGTTCCATCCGGCCGACCCGGTCGATGATACCGGCCACCGCATCCTGGTTTTTCGAACAGAACACCGAGTTGATTCCCAGGTCGAAGTTGGGATACTCATCCAACAGTTCGCCCAGTGCCTGACAGGTCTCCAGGGTCTTTTGGTAACAACCCCCGACCCCCCGGATGGAGTCGTGCAGTTCCTGGTCGCCGTCCAGGGAGAGCTTGACCACGATGGTGCTTTTGGGACAGGCGCGGAGCACCTCGGTGACGGTCTTCTTTATTCGTCCGGTCATGATCCCGTTGGTGGGCAAGAGAATGATCACCGGCTTGTTTTTCTTATAAAAAATTCTGGTGATCTCGACCAGGTCGTTGCGCAGGAAGATCTCGCCCCCGGAAAAGGCGAGCCAGAGCAGGTTGGGCAGCGAGGAGGCCAGGTCGTTGATCTCGGCCAGGGAAAGTTCTCTGGCTGCCGGTCCGGTCTCCGCCCGGGGAGCGTTGTGGTTGATATAGAAACAGAAAGGACAGCGGGCGTTGCAGCGGCGGGTAATGAAAAAGGTGAACTGGATCGGACGACGCTTGGCAACGATGGAGCCGACATGACGAAGGGGGGAATAGGCCATCAACTGATTCCCCGGTATGAATAGTGAACGATTCCGGTCAGTCCCCCGATTCCCACCGGAACCGGGTAGAGTAGAAAATAGTAGCTGGCGGCCAGGAACAGAAAGCCCGGTCCGCCGGCCCGGTAAAAGGCAATGAGCTGGCCGCGGTTGAGCAGCAGGGTGGCGGGGATGATCAGCGCCAGGGGAAGGAGCCAGGCCGGTTCTTGGGAGAGGTGGCCGATCAGCAGGAGACAGAAGCTGATAAACCAGGTCAGCACCGCGGACTTGAGTTCCTTCGAGGCGGTGCCGGAGTCAACCATCAGGTCGCGGTTGTGGAGCGAATAACGGGTCCAGTAGTGTGCTTTGCGAAAACCGTTTTTGAGCGAGGCGGTGAGGTTGAGGTTGAAGATGTGGCGGACCAGGATTTTCGGCTCCATCACCAGCCGCACCCCGTTTTTTCTGAGCCGGTGACTGAACTCCACGTCCTCGATGATCGGCATGAATGTCTCGGGAAACCCGCTGGATTTTTTGAATGTCTCAGATCTGATTACCAGGGCGTGGGAGGCGATATAATCGGGCCGGTCAGGGGTCTTGGTTTCGGAGTAGTGAATAAAGGCCGACTGGAACCGGCTGAAAAACCCGGGGTCAAATGGGCGCAGGGTGTAGGTGCCGCCGATGGCGGTATTGGTGCCGTGGGCGGCAACCGCCCGGGCGGCGCGGGCCAGGGCGTCAGGTTCGAGCAGGCAGTCGGCGTCGATGAAAAAGAGAATCTCCCCCTTGCTGTTTGCCGCACCGGTGTTCCGGGCAACCGCGGCCCCGGACCGGACCGGCAGCCGGATCAGTGAACAGGGGTGGGCGGCGATGATCTTCCGGGAGCTGTCGGTGGAGCAATCGTCAACCACCACCACCTCGAAGTTATCATAGTCAGAGGCAAGGGCGGCCCTGAGGCAGTTGCCCAGGGTGGCGGCCCCATTATGGTTGGGGATGATGATCGAGATGAGAGGGCCCACAGTCGGTCCGTTTCAGGCGCAATCAATCAGAACCAGAGATAGGTGGATGGGTGAAAAGGAAAAAGGGGCCTCAATCACGAGGCCCCTTTTATAAAAACCGCGCCAGTGGTGTTACCACCAGCAGATGGTCTTGTCGGCAGCCATGATCTTATCCACCAGGGTATCGTAATCAGGGGAGTCAACGTTGAGGTCGAAGTTGTCAGCCTCGCGGTCCTGGCAGACAATCTCCACCAGTTTTTTGGTGTCGTCCGTGGGAGCGGAACGGTATACGTTCAATATCTTCATTGCATGGTTCTCCTGCTATTGTTTTATATGAAGGCCGGCACGTGAGTGACGGTCTTGCCATGCCGGGGTGACGCCTTTCGTTTTTTTGTTGTGGCAGCGTCCCAAAAGTTATGGTCCAGCCATGCTGGTTAGTCCTGAACACCGTAGGGAACGATGACATCCATTTCCCGGAGTTTCTGGCCCAGCTCTTCAATAGTGATGGCGGTGAACCCGTTGTTCTCCACATTGGCCGGTACCGTGGAATAGGCCTCGCCTTCCATATCCCGGATCCATTCCATGTTTTCGGCGTGGTATTCGCTCAGCGGGGCAAGCTCGGTGTTGAGCACCACGGCGTAGGAGTAATGGTTGGCAACGGCAAGACCCAGGGTGGAGCGGAGGCCGTCAAGGGTATCATCCTCGTTTTTTGCAAACATGAAGCATACTTTTTTAGACATGGTAACCCCCTAGAAACTGATATATTTATCACAATTATCAATAATGGCGCCGTGCTTGGCCTGGGTGGACATATTTTTATCGGTAAGACCTTCGGGAATGTCGGTCAGCGGATCCCAGCCCATTTTTTTGTAGCTGTCCGCGCAGATGTCCACGTGGGCCAGCTTGCACAGTTCGGAAAACCGCGGATCCTTGGCCAGCCTGGTGCCCTTCCAGGTAAGGAAGATGGTGACATCCGATCCTTTTGCCTTTGCCGCCTTGGTTATCCCCAGAATATGATTCATATACCTGTCCGAGGTGACGAAGATGCCTAAACTTTGTGCCATATTGTCCTCCTATACTTTTGGTGTGTCCCGCCCATGATAAACTCCAGGCGTACCCCTTGTTTACTTGGTTATCGATTTCAGCCTTTTTTAATATAAAACTTAAAAACGCCTCCCTGTTCCGTGCTTTTCAAAAAGGTATGGCCGGCGTATTTGCTCCAGGCCGGCAGGTCAACCCTTGATCCCGGATCAGTGCCGATTATTTCCAGCACCTCGCCCGGCTTCAGCCTTTCCATGACCTGTTTTGCCTTTAACAAAGGCATGGGGCAGGATAACCCCCTGGTATCCAGCGTTGCCGCCGGGTTGATCTTGTCAAGCGCCATGGTTCCCGTGCACTTTACCACAGAGTGGTATCTTGTGGTAATTTTTATAGGTATGCGGCATGAAAATTTATCTTAACCGGATGACACTGTGAAAAAATGAACCAGCCTTCACTTTATATTTTTATTTTAAGCAGTTGTCAATATGGTTTTCGCCTGTTTTTCGCGCGGGCACCGGCTTTGTGGCAGGGAGAGGGGGGGTGGTTGTTCCGAAAAAATAAAATTTTTTTAATATTTTTTGGCCAGGGAAGGGTTGACAGCGTATTATGGGGCGATTCAGGAAACAGATTAAGGTAGAGTGGGGGCCGGCAGGGCGGAAACTTTCAACTTCAAGATATTCGGGTTATGGAACAGGGACAGGCCATGGGCATGGGACGGCCGGAGCTGCGCAAGCGGGTTTTGACCATCCGGGACCGGCTCCCGGTAACGGAGCGGGCCACAAAGAGCGGGCAGATCCACAACAGGCTGTGGCAGCTTCCGGCCTTTGCCAATGCCGAGCTGCTTTGTATCTATGTCAGTTTTCGTAGTGAAGTTGAGACCATGGGGTTGATCCGGCAATCTCTGGCCTTTGGGAAAACCGTTACCGTTCCCCTGACCGTGATTGATCCGCCGCAATTGATTCCCTACAAGATCGATGACCCGGACCAGGACCTTGTTTGCGGGTATTGCGGGATACCGGAGCCGGACCCCGGCCGGACCGGGCCGGTCGATCCCGGCGGGATTGAGGCGGTGCTGGTGCCGGGCGCGGTTTTTGATCCCCTGGGCGGCCGGCTCGGCTATGGCGGCGGCTACTATGATCGGTTTCTGGCTCTCAAAGCGCCGCAGGCCGTCAGGATCGGCATTGCCTTTGCGGCCCAGCTTGTTGACCGGGTGCCGGTCCTGGCCCATGATCAGCCCCTGGATTATCTGGTGACCGAGGAGCGGGTCTTGTCAACCAGGGCCCGGCAAGGGGGTTGACTGGCAACCCGGCCATTTTTTTTGAGGAGATGATGAAAAAAACAGCAATTTTCCGCGATGATCTCTTTCTGGAGCACCGGCCCGGGGCCCAGCATGTGGAATCCCCGGACCGGCTGGCGGTAATTTACGGCCTGCTTGACCAGCCGGAGTTTCAGGAGCGGTTTCTTTTTCCCGGCTGTGTCCCGGCCACCCCGGAGATCCTGGGACTGGTACACACCCAGGACCATATCAATCGAATTGGTGCAACCGCGGGCCGGGAGTTTGTCGGTCTGGACCCGGACACCGGGACCTCGGCCAGGTCATACGATGCCGCCAGCCTGGCCGCCGGCGCGGTGGTCAACGGGGTGGAGATGCTGGTGAACGGTGAGATCGACAACGGCTTTGCCCTGGTTCGACCTCCGGGCCACCATGCCGAGGCGGACCGGGCCATGGGGTTCTGCCTGTTCAACAATGTCGCGGTGGGCGCCCGGTACGCCCTGGACAAACTGGGACTGGCCCGGGTGTTGGTGGTGGACTGGGATATTCACCACGGCAACGGCACCCAGCACATTTTTTACGATTCCAGCCAGGTGTTTTATTTTTCCACCCATCAGTACCCCTATTATCCCGGCAGCGGCGGCGTGGGTGAGGTGGGGACCGGCCCGGGCCTGGGTTTTACCCTGAACGTGCCCCTGCCGGGCGGCCAGGGCGACCGGGACTTTGTCTCGATCCTGCGGGAGATTCTGGTGCCGGTGGCCAGGAAGTACCGGCCCGAGCTGATCCTGGTCTCGGCCGGATTCGATATCTATGAGGGTGACCCCCTGGGAACCATGCGGGTCACCAGCCAGGGCTTCGGTGCCATGACCCGGGTCATGACGGCCCTGGCCGACGAGGTCTGTCAGGGCCGGCTGCTCTTTACCCTGGAGGGCGGCTATGATCTTATCGGCTTGCGGGACGGGGTAGCGGCGGTGCTGGCCGCGCTCAACGGTCAGCAGGATGATACCGGGCCGGAGCCGGCAACCGTGGCGGTGCCGGGCCTGGAAGAGGTGCATCATATTGCAAAAAAATTTTGGAACATTTAAGGTTGTCGGTCTTGTAACAGGTGCAACACGTCTGACCCGATCACCGGTGCCGGTGGTAATTGACAAGCGAGGAGCCATGAAGATAACCGAAGAACAAATTACCCATGTTGCCGACCTTGCCCGGCTGGAGCTGAGTCCCGGGGAGGTGGGTTCCATGACCGTGCAACTCGACCGGATCCTCTCCTATGTGGAGAAACTGAACCAGCTTGATACCGCCGGGGTGGCGCCCACCACCCATGCCCTGTCGATTCAAAACGCCTTTCGCCCGGACCAGGTCAGGCCTTCCCTTGACCGGAAGGACTCCCTGGCCAACGCCCCGGCGGAGAACGGCGAGGCCTTTGTGGTACCCAGGGTGATCTGAGCGAGTTGGCCGGGATTATCCCGGCAAGACAAGCAATTGCTGTTGAATGCAAAGGGAGAACAAGCGTGGAACTCCATAGTTTGACCATCCATGGATTACAGGACCTGCTGGCCCGGGGAGAGGTCTCTTCCCTGGAGGCGACCCGGGCGGTTCTGGATCGGATTGAAGCAGTGGAACCCCGGGTCAGGGCCTATATCACCCTGGAGCGGGAGCGAGCCCTTGAACAGGCGCGGGCAGCCGATAAACAGCTGCGGACCGGCAGCGGCGGTCCCCTGTGCGGGGTGGTGCTCTCGGTAAAAGACGTGCTCTGTACCAAGGGGGTCCGCACCACCTGCGGTTCCCGGATCCTGGAGAATTTCGTGCCGCCCTACGACGCCACCGTGGTGGAGAAATTGAAAAAGGCCGGGGCGATTATTGTCGGCAAGGCGGCCATGGACGAGTTTGCCATGGGCTCGACCTCGGAAAACTGCGCCTTTACCGTGCCCCGCAACCCCTGGAACCTCGATTATATCTGCGGCGGTTCCAGCGGCGGTTCCGCCGCCGCAGTGGCTGCGGATGAATGTTTCGCCTCCCTGGGTTCGGATACCGGCGGCTCCATTCGTCAACCCGCCTCCCACTGCGGGATCGTCGGACTCAAACCCACCTATGGCCGGGTCTCCCGCTACGGGCTGGTGGCCTTTGCCTCTTCCCTGGACCAGGTCGGACCGATGACCAAGGACGTGCGGGATTGCGCCCTGATGCTGCAGTTGATCAGCGGCCATGATCCCCGGGACTCCACCTCAATGGACCGGCCGGTGCCGGATTATACCGCTGCCCTGGGCCGGGATGTGGCCGGGATGCGGATCGGGATCCCCAGGGAGTATTTCGGTGCTGGTCTGGATCCGGAGGTGGAGGCCGCGGTGCGCCAGGGGATCGATACCCTCCAGGCGGCCGGCGCCCTGATCGTCGAGGTCTCCCTGCCCCGCACCGAGTACTGCGTGGCGGTCTACTATCTCATCGCCCCGGCCGAGGCCAGCTCCAACCTGGCCCGGTATGACGGGGTGCGCTACGGCTTCCGCCAACCCGGCGACACCCTGGCCGAGATGTACCGCAACAGCCGCTCCCAGGGCTTTGGCGATGAGGTCAAGCGGCGGATTCTGATCGGCACCTATGCCCTTTCCTCGGGCTATTATGACGCCTACTATAAAAAGGCCTCCCAGGCGCGGACCCTGATCGTCGAGGACTTCAACAAGGTCTTTTCCGAGTGCGATGTGCTTGCCTCGCCGGTGTCGCCCACCCGGGCCTGGCGGCTGGGCGAGAAAAACAAAGACCCGCTCAGCGTGTACCTTTCCGACATCATGACCATTTCCGCCAACCTGGCCGGTATCCCCGGCATGTCGGTTCCCTGCGGTTTCAGTGCTAACGGCCTGCCCATCGGCATCCAGCTCCAGGGGACCCATTTTCAGGAGGAGAAACTGTTCACCGTGGCCGCGGCCCTGGAAAAGCGGCTGCCACTTACCCCGCCCAAACCCAAGGCGGTATAAAACAGGTGTTAAGGCTAAGGGTTGTCGGAACGTTACGGCCGCAACATCGAAACCAACAGGAAACAGCGTGAAGATCAAGGTAGCATCCCATATCGAGTCCATTGTCCCCTATCCGCCGGGCAAGCCCCTGGAGGAGCTGGAGCGGGAGTACGGGATTACCGGCTCCATCAAGCTTGCCTCCAATGAAAACGCCTGGGGGCCCTCTCCCAAGGCAATGGCCGCGATCAGCCGGGCCCTGGCCAATCTGCATCGCTACCCGGACGGCAGCTGCCATTACCTGGCGGAAAAACTGGCGGAAAAACTGGGGGTCAAAACCGGGGAGATCGTCTTTGGCAACGGTTCCAACGAGGTGATCGGCTTCCTGGTCACCGCGCTGGTGGCCCCGGGAGACGAGGTGATCACCAGCCGGCCCACCTTTCTGATGTACCGGAAGCTGGTCCAGGTCCAGGGCGGGATTACCCGGGTGGTACCGATGCAGGGGATGCACCACGATCTGGCGGGAATCCTGGCCGCGATTACCGAAAAGACCCGGCTTATCTTTCTCGACAACCCCAACAACCCCTGCGGCACGGTTATTGAAAAACAGGCCTTTGAGGATTTTCTCGCCCAGGTGCCGGAGCAGGTGGTGGTGGTGCTGGACGAGGCCTATATCGATTTCGTCGACCCGGCGGTCCGGCTCGACGGCCTCTCCTACCTGCCGGGCCGGCAGAATAAAAAGGAGTTGCACAAGACCGTGGTGATCCTGCGCACCTTTTCCAAGGCCTACGGCCTGGCCGGGCTCAGGGTCGGCTTCGGGGTGATGGATGGTGAGCTGGCCGGTTTCCTGCACCGGGTCCGCCAGCCCTTTAACGTCAACACCCTGGCCCAGGTCGGGGCCCTGGCCGGGCTGGCCGATGAGGAGCATTACCGGACCACCATTGACGGCACCGCGGCCGGCATGGAATGGCTCAGCCAGGAGGTGGCCAGGCTGGGCTGCGTTCCGCTGGCCTCGCAGACCAATTTTTTCCTGATCAACGTCAGGGGCAACGGCAAGGAACTCTATGAACGGATGCTGCGCAAGGGGGTGATTGTCCGGCCCATGCAGGCCTACGGCTTTCCCGATCATATCCGGATCACCGTGGGCATGGAGGCGGAAAACCAGCGTTTTATCAAGGCCCTGGCTGAATCATTGCAGGAACTCGGCTATGTCTAAGGGCGCGGTGATCACCATTGACGGTCCGTCCGGGGCCGGCAAGAGCACGATCGGCAGGTTGTTGGCCGCCCGGCTCAACTATACCTATCTCGATACCGGGGCCATGTACCGGGCCGTGGGGCTCAAGGTCCGCCAGGCCGGCATTGACCTGGACGATCCGGTCGACCGGCCCCGGCTGACCGAACTGCTCGACTCCCTGGATCTTCGCTTGGCACCGGCCCAGGGTGAGGGCCGGGATACCCGGGTTTTTCTCGATAATATCGAGGTCAGCGCGGCGATCCGCACCGCTGAGATGGGGATGGTCGCCTCCCGGGTGTCGGCCGAGCCGGCAGTCCGTAAAAAACTGACCGAGATGCAGCAGCAGCTGGGACGGGCCGGCGGAGTGGTGGCCGAGGGCCGCGACACCGGTACCGTGGTTTTCCCGCGGGCCGAGTATAAATTTTATCTGGATGCCGGGCCGGAGGAGCGGGCCAGGCGGCGCTGGGAGCAGCTCAAGGAAAAGGGCCAGCTGGTGGACAGGGAAGAGCTGCTGGCCCAGATCCGCAAACGGGACCATGATGACCGCAGCCGGGCCCTGGCCCCGCTGACCCCGGCCGCGGATGCGGTGATCATTGACTCCTCGGCCATGAGCATTGATGAGGTGGTGGAAAGTCTGCTGGCCCGGATCAAGGGATAAAGCAGCCGCAAGCCGTTTTCACCAGCCCTGATCCCCCCGGCCGGCCCCTTTCCGGGGTAACCACGCACAGGGTGGCGCTTTCCACCTGTCGAGTACACTCCTTGCCCGGTAAGATTTCCAGCTGTTTTTCAGCCGGTGGTGAGAATCCCCATCACCAGGCCGGCACAGCGGATCATATCGGCAAGCTCAATGGTTTCATCCGTGGTATGCACCTTGGTCATGCCGGTGCCGATGATGGCGCAGTCATACCCCTTACTGGTAAGGATATTGGCATCGCTGCCGCCGCCGGCGGTGCGGAAGGCGAGGTCCCGGCCGGCCCTGGCCGCCCGCTGGATGACCGGGGCGTCCCTGGCCAGCTTCATCACCGGATACTCCTGAACAACGGTTACCGCCACCCCGGATTTTCCGGCCGCCTTATCGCAGTGACCGCTCCAGTCGTCCACCACCTGGTAAAAGGTCTCCTTGACCTCCTCGGTCAGGGCGTTGAGGGTGGCTTCGGAGTGGCTGCGGATTTCGCCCATGACCACGGCCTTTCCCGGAATGATATTGGTTGCCACCCCGCCCTTGATCAGCCCCACATTGGCAGTACTCTCCCTGTCGATCCGGCCCAGGTGCAGCTCGGCCACGGCCCTGGCCGCCAGCTGGATGGCATTGATCCCCTGTTCCGGATTCAGGCCGGCATGGGCCGAGACCCCGCAGATTTCAGCGGTGTAGCGGTTGGCGGCCGGCGCGCCAATGATCACGCTGTTGGTCTCGGTGGTGTCCAGGGCATAGCCCATTTTTGCGATCAGCCGGCTGCAGTCAAGGGCCTTGACCCCCAGGAGGCCGATCTCCTCGCCGGTGGTGAAGATAAACTCCACCGGCCCGTGGGGGATCTTGTTTTCCCGGAGCGCGCGGATCACCTCGATCAACACGGCAATGCCGGATTTATCGTCAGCCCCGAGCACGGTCTCGCCCCTGCTGGAAAAACGGTCGCCCTCCCGGACCACCGCAACCCCCTCGCCCGGCTGTACCGTATCCAGGTGGCAGTTGAAAAAAACTGGTTCCAGGTCCAGGCCGCCATCAACAAAACGGACAAGCAGGTTGCCGCAGTCCGAGCCGGTGACCGGGGCCGAGTCATCCTCAAACACGCTGGCCCCCATTTCAGTGAAAAGGGTGGTGAGATAGGCGGCCAGCGTCCCCTCCTTTCCAGAGGGGCTGTCGATTTCACAGAGTGTTGTAAAAAGATCGGCCAGTCGTTCCTTGTTGATTACCATGGTCATTACCTCTGTTCAGCCCAGCTTCTATTCTGTGAAACCGCGACTTGCTTGTTTATCAGTTTTGTCGGTCTCGCAACAACCGCTCGACGGACGTGGCTCGTCTTGTAGCTTGTTGATGTTATCCGGTGGCATTTGAAGCGTTGGGGGGTTGTTACTGGTTCGTCAATTTTCCGTGCAGCACATTGATCCCGCGCCTCAGGGCCGGATCCTCTTCCGCTGCCCGTTCAACACCTTTATCGGCAATGGCCAGGACAAAGGGCAGGGTGACGTTGGTCAGGGCAAAGGTCGAGGTTCTGGGCACAGCGCCGGGCATGTTGGTGACACAGTAGTGAATGATCCCATTGATATTAAAGGTGGGTTCCGAGTGGGTGGTGGGTCTGGCGGTCTCCACGCAGCCGCCCTGGTCAATGGCCACATCCACAATCACCGCCCCTTTTTTCATGGTCTTGAGCATCTCCCGGGAGACCAGTTTCGGGGCGTTGCTCCCCGGGATCAGCACCGCTCCCACCAGCAGGTCGGCAACAACCAGCTCCTGTTCGATATTATGCTGGTTGGACATCAGGGTCGTGATCCGGTTGGCAAGGATGTCTTCCAGGTAGGCCAGCCGGTGCAGGTCGGTATCGAGCACAGTGACCGTGGCGCCCAGGGCGGTTGCCACCCGGGCCGCATTGGCGCCCACGGTGCCGCCGCCGAGAATGGTGACGTGGCCGTGTTCCACTCCCGGCACCCCGCCCAGCAGGATGCCGCGGCCGCCTTTTTCCCGGGCAAGAAAATGGGCGCCCACCTGGACGGCCATCCGGCCGGCCACTTCGCTCATCGGCGCCAGCAGGGGGAGGTAGCCGTTTTCCAGTTGAACGGTTTCGTAACCAATGGCCGTGACCCCCTTGTTGATCAACGCCCCGGTTAACTCCGGCAGCGGGGCCAGGTGCAGGTAGGTGAAAAGAATAAGGCCCGGTCGAAGAAAGGGGTATTCGGCTTCAATTGGTTCCTTGACCTTGACCACCATCTCGGCCCGGCCGTAGACCTCCTCGGCCCGGGCCACGATCTCGGCCCCGGCCCGCTGGTATTCAAGGTCGCTGATATCACTGCCCTGGCCTGCCCCGGCTTCCAGCAGGACCCGGTGGCCGGCCAGGGTTAAGGTCCTGACCCCGGCCGGGACCATGCCCACCCGGTATTCCCGGTCTTTTATTTCTCTGGGTACGCCGATGATCATGAGTGGTTTTCCCTTTTGTAAAAAAAGCCTACTTACCATAGGGGGCCGGGTGTTGACCAGGGCAAAACGTGATCCACGGCAAAAAACCCCCGCCAGAAAGGAGTGCCGGGATCTTCCGGGTGACAGGGCTGAACAGCGGTTTCCAGCAAATGGAGAAACCATTTTTTTGACAAATCGTCATGTTATGGCTTTATATACTGTCACGCTGTGGTGTTGCCGCCAGGACCTGCTCCTGGCTTGAGGGGTGCGATCAGGAAATGCATTCTATGTAATGGGATAACCAGGAGGAGCCATGGAACCGTTCCGGGTCAAGATCATTGATAAGGTTGCCACTGAAGGGCTGTTTCTTCCGGAGGAGCGTTATCGGGTCGGGCCGGAGGTTGACAATCCCCAGGCGATCATTGTCCGCAGTTCGCCCCTTGACATTGACGACTATCCCGGCCTGCTGGCCGTGGCCCGGGCCGGGACCGGGGTCAACAACATCAGCGTGGACAAGGCCACGGACAGGGGCGTTGCTGTTTTCAATACCCCGGGCGCCAATGCCAATGCCGTGGCCGAGCTGGTCTTTACCATGCTGGGGATCTGGGCCCGCAACATCCATCAGGGCCTGGCCTTCTGCCAGGACCAGCTCGACCTGGAGGAGAGTGAACTCGTTCGCCGGGTGGAAGCGGAAAAGTCGCGCTTCCGCGGGGTGGAGCTGGCCGGCAAGACCCTGGGGGTCATCGGCCTGGGCAAGATCGGGGTGCTGGTGGCCAACGGCGGGATCCAGCGCCGGATGCGGGTCATCGGCTTTGATCCCTCGCCGGCCCTGGAAAATATTCACGCCCTGGCTCCCGAGGTCTCCCTGGCCCGTTCCTTGGCCGAAGTGGTCGCAAAGGTTGATATTCTCTCCCTGCACGTGCCGCTCAGCCCCAAGACCAGGAAGATCGTCAACCAGGAGCTGCTCGACCGGATGCCGGGCCATGCCCTGCTGGTCAACTATGCCCGGGGTCCGATCGTGGACCGGGCGGCGGTGCTTGCCGCCCTGAACCAGGGAAGACTGGGCGGCTATATCACCGATTTTCCCTCTGCCGACATCCTGGACCATCCCCTGGTGCTCACCACCCCCCACCTGGGGGCGAGCACCGAGGAGTCCGAGGAAAACTGCGCCCGCCTGGCGGTCAACGAGCTGACAGCATATCTGGAGTATGGCAACGTGATGCGGAGCGTTAATTTTCCCACCACTGAATCCATTCCCCCGGATCACAGCCATTGCCGGCTGATCGTGATCAACCGGGATATCCCGGGGATGATTGGGTTTGTCTCCCATGCCGTTGGTGCCCGGGGGATCAATATTGCCAGCTATCTAAATGAAAGCAACGGGGAGATCGGCTATAATATTATCGACCTGGAGGCGCCGGTTCCGGAGGAACTCAAGGCGGAGATCGAGGCCCACCCCGGAGTGATCCGCACCCGGTCCATTGGGTGCGGATAAAAAAATTCAAGACGGAAAGGTGTTTATATGAAAGTCGCCACCAAGCGCTGTCCTTGCCATGCCGGCATGGCTGGACCATGCCGCTTAATGATGATCCGGCCCGGCCGCTTGATCCGGTACCTGCCGGTCCTTGTGCTGGCCCTTTTTCTGGTTGGCCGGATCAGCGATACGGCCCTGGCCGCGGAACGGCAAGCACCCTGGACCTTTCGCCTTTATATTGAAAACGACGGGTTTGACCGTGGCGACGAATATTACTCCAACGGGATCAAGCTGAGCTGGCTCTCGCCGGATTTTGTCGACCATGAGCCGGCCGCCGGCCCATCATGGCGCGGCAAGGTGGCCCGCTGGTTCCCCTGTATGAGCCGGCCGGGCATGACCCGGAATCTTGCCGTTTTTCTGGGCCAGAACATCTATACCCCCCTGGATGTCGACCAGGCGGGCCTGGTTGTCAATGACCGGCCCTACGCCGGCTGGACTTACGGCGGGGCCGCGGTCCACGGCAGAACCGGGGCCTGTCTTGATATTCTGGAGATTCAGCTGGGTGTGGTCGGCCCCCTGTCCATGGCCGAGGAAACCCAGAAGTTTATTCATGATTTTAAGAGCTTTTTTATACCGAACGGCTGGAACAACCAGCTCCACAACGAACCGGGCCTGGTGCTGACGGTTGAGCGGCGGTGGCGGGCCTGGCAGGCCCGCCGCCGGGCGGGCCGGGGATTCGGCGCTGATGCCATCACCCGTCTGGGGGCAACGCTGGGCAATATCGCCACCTATGCCAATACCGGCCTGGAGGTCCGCCTGGGCTGGAACCTGCCCGATGATTTCGGCGTCTCCCGGATTCGACCGGCCGGTGACAGCGGTGCGCCAACCGGGGAGCGAACAGGCGGCCAGACCCGGGCCTATCTTTTCGGCTCCGGCGAAGGGAGGGTTGTCTGGCGGGATATCTTCCTGGACGGCAACACCTTTGTCAGCAGCCACCGGATCGACAAGAAACCCCTGGTCGGTGATTTTGCCCTGGGCATCCGCCTGGCCCATGGCCGCTACGGCATCTCCTTTGCCCACATTTACCGGACCAGGGAGTTTGACGGTCAGCCCGAGGACCATACCTATGGGTCGCTTGTTTTTTCTTTTTCCTATTGATGGAGGAGGGTTGGTCGATGTAGGATAGTTCGCCGGCCATGTTTGTCTCTTTACCAAACAGAGATGACCAGCGGCCCGGTTTTGCCAGGCAAGAGATCTTTCCGGGGGTGTAGCTCAGTTGGGAGAGCGCCACGTTCGCAACGTGGAAGTCAGGGGTTCGAGTCCCCTCATCTCCACCAGTAATATCAGGGGGGCTACGGCTGAGGCCGTAGCCCCTTTTCTTGTGGTTGCCACCAATTCTATTCGACCATGGCCTTGACCAAGGCGTCCTGAGCATCGGAATAGAACTGAATATTGACTTTGGTTGCCATATCATCTGAGAGCTCAAAAAGCTGTTTGCGGGCCGATACCGGCATGAGAACGGCCTCGGCGCCTTTTTCGATAGCGAGTTCAATTGTAGCGACGGCGTTGTTGAGAGAATCGATAGAGCCGCCCAGGTTGATGGCGCCGATAAGAATTAAACCACCCCGCAGGCTCCTTTCCAGCAGCCCGCTGCACAGGGCTATCAAGACCGGCAGGCTTGTTCCAGCCCCGCTCTTGTCATTATCCATGGCCCGCAGCTGAATGGAAAATTCATGTCCCCTTGGATCACGGTCACCGACAAGCTCTTTTGCCCTTGTGTACAGGTTCTGCTCGGCATAGCGAACGCTTTCCCGAAAGGCTGGAGGAACCGGATGATTAAGAATTTTAACGCCAGTGCCCGGCCCAACTGTTACCTCAATACGGTACAGGCTGGGACCCGCATCCGCGCTCCCAGGGCTGACCGCCCAGACCTGCCCGGGCGGTAGAGGATCGGTGTCGATCTGGTCTTCGCTGTGAAGTTCCGGTGTGGCCACAAACTGCTCCACCCCGTCTTCACCAATGGTATAGCTGAAGTGGGTGTTCCGGAACTCGGTCTTCAGGCATTTCTTCTGCTGTTCCTTCACCCGCCGCCGGCATTCCAGGGCAAGCCGGACAAGACCTTCCAACTCCTCATCAGGTACTGGCATTTCCGGATCAGGGTAGAGGAGCTTGATCAAGCCGCTCACAGTCTTGTTTACCGCGGTCAAATCCCTACCGGACAAGGCACCGCCGAAATTCACCCTTCCCTGCAGCGCGGCAACCCGGCTGCCATTGCGCAGCTGGTTCCAACATTCCGAAAGGAAGTCGCTCACCAGGCCGAAGTGATCGGTAAAATGTTCGTTTGGGTTCAGTTTAGGGAAATCCCAGCCCGGCAGATAGGCGTGCAGGCGGTCCATAAATGCTGTATCGTTGCGCATTTCCCGCGGCAGGGGAGAGAGAAGGTGGCCGATGCGTTGCTGCTGTTCGATATCCATATCAAAATTACCCACCATGACAATGCCGCCAGAGGCACGGATGGACTCCTTTCCCCGGGAAAACTCTCCTGACTCCATATACCCTTTCAGGATATTCACTCCATCCTTCTGGTCAAAGGAAACTCCGGAAATTTCATCAAAGCAGACCACATCATACTGGCAGACCAGCCCCCGCTGGCCGCTGGCATTATTGACAAACATCTTGGCAACCGTGGCCTTGCCGCCTGAAATCAGATGGGCGTATGGAGAAATCTGCTGATAGAGATGGCTCTTTCCCGTACCCCTGGGGCCGAGTTCCACCAGGTTGTAATTCCGTTCCACAAATGGAATCATTCGCAACAGGGCCACCGCCTGCCCTCTTTCTGAAAGAGCCGCTGGCTCAAGGCCGATGCTGCGCAGCAGCAGCTGTTTCCATTCATCAAGAGTGAACCGGCTTCTGGCTTGAATAAGTACCTGCAGTGCATCCGCCTTGGAAAGCTGGATAGCCCGCAGCATGTCGATGGCAAAAGGCCGCCCGCCCTTTTCCAGGGCAATGGCGCTGTCATAGCTCAAGGTAACTTCGGCATAGAAGCCGTCTGTCAGCATGCGCTCATGGTTCTTCACCAGGTGGTCATCAACGCGCACGTCCTTGAGGGCCAGGCTTGGCAATTCCGCCACAAAACAGTCATTTTTTGCATCAAGCCGCGCCTTGACAATGTCGATGAGCTTGACCGAGCCTTCATCCCTGGCCCTGGCCTTGAACAGCTCCTCTGTCCCTGTGCGCACCGTTCTTTCTGTCAGCTGACGCTCGACAATGGCAAGCCCTTCGTTGATCTCCATATCATCAATGCTCGCGCAGTAGCGGCCAAGCATGAACTCCACAACATAGGTCGGCACCGGGTACTGCCGGCTGTATTTGCGCACCAGGTCCTTGCGCACGAGATACCCCTCAAAGGCCTCGGCAGTCAATCTGTCAAGTCTGTCAAGTTCCATATCATTCCTCTCCGCCAACGAGAATGTTCATCGGGTAAGTTACAATCTGTAAACGTTCAGCAGTGCCCCAGATGTGTGCAAGCAGGCTGGCGAACTATAGCAGGCCTATGTGAGCCAGCCTGATCGTGCGCAGATGGGGTGCTGCTGAACGTTTATCCGCCAATAATAGTGGCCTGCTTGGCAATAACATGGCCAGCGGCATCCACGAGTACAACAACCGCCGGGGTCCCCTCCAGGCTGTCATCGATCACAAACAAGCTGGCAACGCCCTCCTTGCCAAGGGTTTTTTCTTTGATTTTTTCCGGGTCAGATTCATTAACCTTCATACGGATATCCACCTTCATGTCCTGGTCACCGTTTTCAACTTTGACCCGGCAGCGCAGGCCTGTCCATTTGACCTCGGTGATAACCGCCAGCACCACTCCTGAATTACCTCCTCCCTGGATTGCGATAACCGGAATCAGGCATTCCTGGAGACTGACCCCGCCGTGGGCATATTCATTGCCTTTTCCGAAACAGGCCACTCCCGGTCCAATCGCCACATAATGATGAGGGCTCCAGTGCCAGGGCACCACAGGGCAATCCACCCTGGCCCCTTCCTTGATTGCCGCGCAGCGTGCCCACCGGCTCTCGGTCAGATATTTGGGAAGAGCGACTACCGGCAGGCCGCCTGGGACCAGAAGCCAGCCATGATCCGTGACAATGCGGATTTCCTTCCAGCCCGCCGCAAAGAGTCCTTGTAACCGTTCAAGAAGAAGATCAAGCTGCTCATTGACCCGGGAGGCAAGCTTTGCCTGGAGAGAATGGCCCAGCCTGTCAAGCTCGCCCTGTTCGGTCCAAGCCCGGTCGGCCGGGTCACCCGTTTCTTCCGATGACAGGTATTGAACCTTGTTTTCAGCAAGCAGTTTGCGGAAGCGGTCCGTTGTCAGGTTCTTCTCTGTTTTCGTAATAAATGGCTGGAAAGTATCTTCCACCGCATTGCCGCCGATTTGTCCGGCCACCGGGGATACGGCCGGCTTGGCGGTCGCGGTCACCGTGGGCATAGCGGCCCAGCGGCGGGACAACTGCACCTGCCATCCCTGGACTGTCAGCCTGTCCAGTAGCCGACAGGCAGTATCCCAGCGCAGGCCGTCGGCAAAAACGATCACACCGCCGTTGCCGATAGATAATCGAGCTGCATCCTCATGACCGGGAAGCATTTTCTTGCCGATGAGTTTCTGCAAGTGTAGCGCGCAGCTTTCAAGCCAGGGCAGGTAGCAACTCCTGAGAGCCGTCTGTACTGCCTGGCTGTCTGCCCCGGAAACAGCTTCAGCCATGGCTGAAAGGGCGGCATCGTCGGCCTGCCAGCCTTCGGACACGTACAGCTCGGCCATGGCTTCCGGGGTAGCGCCGCCGAGACTCTGGCCGGTTTGCCGGGCAACAACACCCAGGTATTTCAAGGCCCTGGCCAGTGGCGCCTTGCCAAGTCTGGCCCAGATCCACTCACGCCGCTCACCGTGTTCTTTTTCAAGTTCCAGAATTTTCTCTCTTGCCTGGTCAGCCGGCAATCCCGCAAGCTGAAGCAGGGCAGTCCGCAGCTGCTCTTCACTTCCCTTGTTCTCCTGTGGCCAGGTCGATTTATCGTCCCACATGCCGGGATTGACAGGCCTTGACTTTCGCAGTACCTCCACCACTCCGGGGTAAAGGGCTGGCGCTTCCGCAAATCGTTCCCAGACCGGACCCCAGCTTTCAAGTTTACGTCCGAGGCGCTCCCCGGCCACAAGCTCGCCATCCTTTTCAGGATCGAATTTGTATTCTTTCCTGCACCGGGAGCGGAAGGTCTTCCATTTTGCCGCCGGCCACTGCCCGCGAACCTCTCCCGGTTTGTTCAGCCAGAGGAGAAGATCCTTGACCGGATCTTCAATAATGAGTTTTTCGAAATCCTCTGCCTCAAGATGTCTGCCCTGCATATGAGAAACAGGCTTGGCAATGAGTTCCGGCAATGCCGTCACCAGGGCGGCCCGGGTAACACCATCTTTGGCCAGG
This sequence comes from Desulfobacterales bacterium, assembly GCA_021647905.1. Taxonomy (NCBI): domain Bacteria; kingdom Pseudomonadati; phylum Thermodesulfobacteriota; class Desulfobacteria; order Desulfobacterales; species Desulfobacterales bacterium. The sequence goes on from JAKITW010000002.1 coordinate 74,463, forward strand.
TCAAGCCCCAGACCGCCATCCCTGGAAACCAGAAAGGCCTCCACGGTCCAGTCCTTGCCGTTTTTCTGGGTCCAGCACACTCCCCGGTATTGCAACTCCACCAGAGGTTTCAGCCAGTCCGGACACTCGTGAACCGCCCGTAGCGTCTGCCGGCTCACTTCGGGCATGTAAATAATCGGCACTGCCTCCTCTGGAATGTCTACTTCCGGTAAAGCGCGGTCGATTACACAGCGCAGCCAGATGGCCGGCCCGGTCTTTTTCTCCGGCTGATATTTTCCCAGAATGAGAAGCTCCGGCATCAGAATCCGCAGCTGGCTGATAACCGGCCGCCACTGGTAATCGGCATCGGTCCAGATGATGGCGGCCGGCCGGACCACATCGTCCGGGTTATAGCGGCCGGCAGCGGTTAACGAGTCCCGCAATGCTTCTATAATTGTCTTATTGCTCATTCAATATCGCCTGTATGGGTACTGCTATGCTGTTCAGTACCTGTTTATTGGGTAAACGCCCTTTTTAGCACTCACAACTTAGATTATTATTATTGTTAATTTTCAATACCTTACCAAAAAGAATGGTCTAAAATAGTCATCTAAAGTCGTCTAAATTCCATCCTTCATCCTGATAAGCTTGCGCCTGGTTATCTCGATTTCCCTGGCCAGCTGACCCTCATCAGGGAGAGCGGTGCGGTATTCCGTCTGGAAAATTTGCTACTGAACAATTCTTCGGCCAAGCTCCCGGTAGGTGGCAGTCAGCAGAGCGTTTACCGAACGTGCGGCCTTTGCTTTTGACTCCGCAAGCAGATACTCGACCTTATCCAGAAAAACAGCGTAATCCTGATCAAGGAGCGCGGGAGTATTCTGCTCAGCAGCGGGTTTCTTTCTTCTTGTTCCCGGCGACTGCGTCGCCGGGAATCGCGGCGCTGACTTCGTCAAGTGCCTTGCCCCGGCGCGCTACGCGCCGGAACAAGGCACTTGACCCGACTGCGCTTCTCGGCACGAGATTGAAAAAAAACTGATTTTTCAATCCCGTGCCTGCGATGCTCGCGGGTCAGCGCCGCGATTATTTTTATTCCTTTTTCATCCTTTCTCGCGCGTCTCGTTTTTCTGCAATGGTCAGATGGTGGTCGTTAATGCGGTCGCCCTTGTTACCGCCGTACTCGGGGCCAAGGTTGTACCAGGGAGCGGAAGGGACATCCTTGCCCCGGTCCTTGGTCCATTTGATGTTTGGTTTCCAGCGCAGGACTCCGGCGCCTCTCTTGCCGCCGGGAAGGTCGTCGGCCATGAAGGGGCGGATGTTCAAGCGAACGCCGTCATTGATGTCCGGTTCCCAGCCGATGGGCTGCTGGGCGAGCGGTTTCCAGCGGACAAAGATGTCAAAGGGCGGCTCGCCCTCTAAGATGGCTTTCAGGCGTTTTTCCAGCTCCAGGGCCGCGGCCAGGCGGTCTTCGGCCCCGCCTGTTCCCTGTTTGACGCCGTCCTTCTGGATGATGATCCAGTCACCGAGATAGCCGTAGGTGAGTTTTTCAAGGAGCTGCCGGCCCTTACCGCTGCCTTTGGCCAGCTGGTGGTAATTGACCAGGGCGTGAAAGCCGTCGCGCTTGCGGCCGTCCCAGATGTGCCAGATAAAGGGCCGGTGTTTAAAAAGCTTGCAGTGGGCTTCAAAGAAGTGGTTGCGGAGCCAGTCGTCAAGGTCGGCGGCGTTGTTGCCGGTGGCAGCCAGGAGTTCCTGTTCCCGGGCCGGCGACCAGTCCGGACCATGGGCGGCCGCCAGCATCTCCCGGAGCCGCTCCGGGGCCGCATCCTCGCCCCGCACGGAGGGGATGCAGACGATGCCGTCTTCGTCGGCCAGGGCAAGCAGGAAATCGCATTTGTTCACCCACTGACGCTGGAGATCGGCCAGTTCCATGTCCGGGGCCAACTCCGCCGGCCAGCGATAGCCGAGCAGCCGGGCCACGGCAATCTGCAGGACAGAGGCGTCGGTGCGCAGCGGGCCATGTTCCAATCTTTTGGTTTTCTCGCCCCACACCACCGACCCGCACGGATGGCCGTGAAAAATCCACTGGGTCGGGTCGTCGGAATAGGGCTCCGGCAGGCCGTGGGGGTATTTTTCTTTGGCGATCTTGGTCCAGTGGTCGAGGTCGAAAGGTACTTTGACAAGAGTAGCGTTGGTAACTTTGAGCGATTGGTCAATTCGCCGCACTGCCTCGTTGTATTCCGGTGAGGAGCAGAAACACCAGATGACCGGGAGGTGGGTTAAATCATCAGGCACTACTGTTGCTCCATTCTTCCCGAACACTTCTCCAGAGTAGATAGTAATCGGTAGATGACGCATTTGGGTGACCCGCAAACCTGCTTTACCGAGTATTCGTTTCCCATTCATTACTTCGCTCGGAAAGTTGTGAGCTGTTGGGAAGGAAGAGAGGAGTCCTATACCGCCTTCCCAAAGAATACGGTCTGAACGTCCACCATAAAATATGGTTGTATCTACATTTTGGATATAAGGCTCCCAACCATTACCAAAACCAGCCTCCCAAAACTTTCCTACAAATCTCTCCAAATCACCCGTGGTTAATCCTTCGATACTTGCACAATAATCTCCCAGGCTTTTTTGGAGGGAAATATCCACCAACGCCACCCTTGAATCCGGATTCTCCAACTGCCTATCCTGCTCCACCTCCTTAATCTCTCCGGCAAGAAGCAACCCGGTCTTTTCCTGGGCAGTGCGAGGCTCGGAGGCATCAATACCACGAATCAGCCCCCCTTCATCCTTCGTCCTTCCGAATTCATTCTTCCCAAACCGCCCTCGACTCATAACGAGCAGTATGGCCTTGACCACCTCGCCGCTGATGGTTTCAAACGCCCCCGGCCCCAACCGCGCAATCATCCGCCAGGTGTGGCGGCGCAGCAGCTTTTTCCGGAATTTCTTGTAGGTGGTAAGAAAGAGCCAGTTCTGGGGCAGGACGATACCGGTTGCCCCGCCATCCTTACAGAGCCCGAGGCAGCGCTCCAGAAAGACAGTGGCGATATCGTTCTTGGCTTCTTTGTAGTTGCGCTCGCAGAAGTTCTTCAGGACATCGTCCTGCTTGCCCCGCGTAAGATAGGGCACATTGGTGATCACCCAATGATACCTGCCGGCCAGTATCCGGGCGGCCCGGGCCAGCCCTTGGGCGGCAACCCCTGCCTCATGGGCATCCTCGCCCTGCTCACGAACAAGGGCTTCTTCCAGGGTCTTGGAGAGTTCTTCCCATTCAATCAGTTTTGCCCCGTCGCTTGAGGTCGGATCAAGGAGGCTGCCCAACGTCGGGGCCTGGGAAAAGAAATCATGCATCCAGCCAAGGGCTATGCGCAGGTTGTGTTTGTCCAGCCCAAGCTGTTTCCACTCCTCCCTGGCCGCCCCGACCGAGAGACCGGAACAGGCAACCGGCAGTTGCGGCAGTTTCCTGTAACCGCCGGCAGCCGGATACTGCCAGGCTGCCAGGGCCAGGGCAAAGGCAGCGATCTGGGTGCAGCGCTCGTCAAGCTCAAGGCCGTGGATATTATCAACCAGCACCGCATCGCAGGCCGTCCGGGCGGAAAGCCCTTCCTCTGCCATGCGCAGCGGCGCCAGATGGTTGAACAGGGCGACCAGGAAATGGCCAGAACCGCAGCAGGGATCAAGAATTTTGAGTTCAGCCGCCTTGTCCGGCCATTTCTCGAAAATTCCGGCAGCAGGTGTCCATACTTTTTGACGCGGGGACGCGGGGATGGGGTGACGCGATGAATCGGTTTTGACAAAGCGGAGATATTCCCAGGTTACGCCCGGAACAGCACAAGCCCGTCGGACCTCCTCTTCAGTCTCAGCTCTCTCGAATATCCTCCTCGCCGCGTCGCCGCGTCCCTCTGTCGCCGTCTCATCTTTCCCCGCGTCGCGCTTAGCCGCCCACCAGGCTCCAAGAGTATTATGGATCAGAAAGCTGACCATGTACGGCTCGGTGAAGAGTTGGGTCACGGCCGACAGTTCATCGGCCCCGATCTTCACCTCGGCTTGATTTACCTCTTCCTTGCGCCTGGTCTGCCAGAACTGGTACACCCAGCCCAGGGAGTCGGAAGCGGTAAATATGTCTGAATCGAGTTTTTTTAAAATATCCTCCAACGGGAGCTGGTGGTTCCTGGCCAGTTTGACCTGAAGCAGCGGATCATCCGGCCTGAAGATCTGCGGCAGCATGGCCTGGGCATAGCGCCCGGCCAGGGTCCAGGGATCAAGCCCCTCTTCCCGGGCCAGTTCCTCGCACTCTTCAAGGGAAATGGCCACCCCGGTCTCCGGTTCGATGAGCAGATGATTCTCGGCCAGATAACGGGCAAAGAGCATCCGGTGCCAGTGTTCATAGGCGCATTCCGTCACCAGCCGATCAATGGCCTGGGCGCCGCTGGCCGGGTCGCGCCGGTCACCAAGCTGGCGGGCATGGGCCCGCAGTTTGTTCCGCAGGCGCCGCTCTTCGACCGTCATGTGGCCATAGGGTTCATGGTGGTGAACAGCCAGGGCCTCTAGGGCGGCGCGGCTGCCGACTTCGGCAATATCGCGGGCGGCAATAACAGCATCCTTCAGTCTGTTGCGCAGTGCAGATGCGAGAGGGGGCACCAAAAATACTCCTTCTGTTTATGAGACTTCTTCATCTAAATATAAAAACGATGCTCAAAAATATTATTATGTATCTTCAGTCTGTTAACTGACGTCACTGCCTCGTTCTCCATCTAAAGTCCGTCTAATCTCCATCTAAAGTCCATCTCGTGTGCCAGCCTGGTCCCCCCTGGGGTTTGATGCTGCCATCCTTCTTGGACATCTCCTGCAACAGGTTGCGAATCTTATTCTCTTTCTGTTGCGGAGTCAGGATGTCGGGCAGCTTTTCCAGGAGCAGTCTGTTGATCTCTTTCCGGCTTGTGGGGCCGAACTCCTTAAGCAGTGAGAGCACCAGCTTCTTGTAATGTTCCTTATCAAAGGCCCGATGCCGGATATAGTCCGCTTTACCATGGATCGCCTCGGCGATATGGGCGGAGACAAAAAGGTTGGGGCGGCGTCCTTCAATGAGTTTTAACCGTTTCAACCTGGTAAATTCGGCATCGGAGAGATTTTTTTTCTTCTGCACCTTATCAAGGGCAATGACATCAATGAGGCTGAGGTCGGTCTTGGAAATGAGGAGCCTGGTGTAATTTTCATCCAGGATCTTTCCTGAGAGCCGAACCCTTACCCGCTGCGGATCTGCCAGGTCATAGTCCGGCATGGGGAAAAAACGATTCCGCTGCAGACTGAAAACCCTCTTGATGCCACTGCCGATGGTATCTATCATCTGGAGATTGACCATGGCATCGGCCAGAAACTGGTTTCGGTAATATTCAGGAGGCGCATCGAAACTGATAACAGTTTCCACGCTCTGGGGTAGGAATGAACCCATGTTGGAGAAGAGAAGAGATTCCTCATCCTCCACCACGGTTATCCGGCCGCAAAGGGAATAATCCTGGTGCGCGATGCAATTGTGCAGAAGCTCGCGGATCACCCAAGGGTCGTATTGGGTGACTTCCGTAGGGAATAAGGTGTTGTTCCGCATATAGCGGTAGGTGAGGTTGCGGATTCTGGAAAACAGGAGATCTGAGTTCAGCAGGAAGGGAGGCCCAAAATGCTGGTAGTCTTTTTCCAGGCCGTCCCGATCCCGGAGAATCCAGCTTATCTTGGCAACAGATGGAGAGAGATGATGTTCCGCGGTTTCCCAACCAAGTAGAAGGATAGCGGCATTGGTGATGTGACCGTTTTTGAGCAACTTTGCCTTGTTGAGAAAGGCGCCGGTCTCCCAGCTGTCAACCTCCTTGGCAAGCCTTGGGTGTTTCTCCTTGAACAGCTCTCGGGCACGGACAATGGCGGCAGTGTCGAGATCCTCCAAGGTGGCCTGGCTGCATATTTCTCCCGACCAGTCCGGCAGGGCCATTGAACGGAGCAAATCCAGTTCGTGGAGGTTGAGCGCGCCGATTGATTCCCCGTCCCGTCCATAGAAATGTCCTTCCCAGGCCGTGGGCACACCGGGAATAGCCGGAGGAATTTCAAACATCAAGACCCTGCCTTCCGGCAAGAGCAATTCGTGAATCTCAGTAAAGGTAAGGAGGTTTGAGGTCTTATCAGCGATTTCTTTTTTCAGACTGTCGAGGTCCGGCCTGTGGGGGCGGAATCTGGTTCCGGTAATTTTATGGGTTTTGTCCTGTATTCCAAAAACAAGCCAGCCGGCCGCCTGGTGCTTCAACCGGGCTTCATTGCTGAGCGCGGAGAAATATCGCCCCACTTTATCAAAAGGATAGGTCCGGCTTGCCTGCTTAAACTCAAGCCATTCTGTTTCCGCCGGCAGACCGAGCAAATGATCCAGTGTTGCTTGTAATTTTTGTACATTTTCATCCTTCATCCTTCCGCCTTCATCCTTCAGGTAATAACTATCGGCCCGTCTTCAATCCTTGCCAGCAGTTCACTGCGGGTGTCCTCAATCCAGGCCTCTATGTCTTCCCTGGTTTTCAAGGTGTCGCTGAAAAGAGAGATATGCTGGGTCTTCGGCTCAAAGAGTTTATCCGCATGGCAACGGGCCTCGGCAAATTGCTGAGTCAGGGCAGCCTTGCTGGTGGCCCATGATTCAAGGTTGATTTTGGAGAGTGAAGCAAGCACCTCATCCGCGTTCCCCACTGCTCCCTTATCGATCCTGCCAAGTCCTGCATTTTTGAGAATGGTCTGCTGCTGATCTTCATCGAGCTTCTGCCAGCTTTCGGCGCTGGTTAATGCCGCCATGCCCTGGTCGTAGGCGGTGTTATAGGTGCTTTCCGCAGTGGTGAGTGCTGTGCGCAGACCATCTACAACGGATTTGATGAGATCCGGCAGAGGGTTGCTGGCATCAAGAAGTCGCCGGTCGGTTGCGATAGCATCCGACTGCGAACGTATCGGTTCAGCAAACGGTTGCCCGGAAGCATATTCGAGCAACTCCTGGAGCTGCCGCCAGGAAGGCAGGCGGCGTCCAGCCAGGTCGCCGGCGGCAGCCCAATCTTCGGTGTTCTGTTTCAGGGTGTCATGATGTTGAAGGACTCCGGCCAACTGTTCGTTGCCGGCCATGGTCTGGAGATCCGCAAGAAGAGTGGTTTTGGGTGGCTCCGGCAACGGCGGTTGGCCGCCAGCCTGCCCGGCCAGATCCATTAACTTTTGCAGGAATTGACCTGCGGCTGCCCCTTCCTCGTTGGGTTTACAGGAGATACCGGCTGCCTGGAAAAGGCCGCGCAATCTGATGCGGTCCCTGGCGCTGATGGTCGTGGTTTCGGTCCGAAAATCGGTGACCGGTATCTTGTTCTGGTCCAGCTCCTTGGGCTTTAAAGGAACACTGTTCCGCGAGGCAACAATTTGCCCGGTGGCAAAAAGAGCGATGAGGGCGCCGTCCACGGCATCGCGCGGCCAACCGTAAGGCGCTGCCTCGAAACAGGCGCGGATCTCCTTGCCCTTCCTGCCCGAACCGACATGGGCCAGTACTGCCGCGCAGACCGGATGCTTCTCCACCTTGTCCTTGAAGTCGATGGCCGCGAGCGGGCTTTCGGAGCCGCCCCGCGCCCGGGCAATGACCTTGTTCCAGCGGGCATCATCACCGTTTCTGAAATCAGGGAACATCCGGTCAAGGGAGGCGCGAACCGCCTCGATCAATTTATCGGCCAGGGAGAGTTCAAGCCGTTCATTGCCGCCGCCCTGAAAGACCTTGGCGCTGTCGATGATCTCCTTGATCAGACTGGTCAAACGCTGGCTGGACTCCGCCAGCCGGGTCTGCATGGCCTCCCGGGCCTCTATTCCTTCCCTGGTGGTGGGCACCCCCTTGAAATGCAGGGTGCCTTCCGCACCATCCTGTTCGGCAATCCGTTTCTTTATGGCCTCGGCCTGGGTCCTGGGGATAAATATATTGATGACCGGGCTGTCCGGGCCTGCTGCACGGGCATCGGCAAGAACGTTCTTTTCATCCTCGCCCCATTCGTCCCGTATCCAGACTGGAATGTCCTGCTTGTTTTCCGCCGGGGCATCAGGGCCAAAATGGAGCAGAAGCTTTCTCTGTACCTTGCATTTGCCGTGCAGGGGCTTGATTGCAGACAGTTCCTGCTGGCAGGCGGCCGCCAGCATCTGGCCGCGTTTGCTGGCCATTCGGGCGGTATCGTTTAAGAGCTTTGTCTCCCGGCCGCGGAACTCCTGTTCCCACTCACTGGACTCCTTGGTCTGCAGACTGTACTCATCTTCCAGCCTCATGAGGGCGCCCTGGGTGACTAACTCGTCAAGCAGGCCGGGGATGAGACTGCGCAGGTGAGCGCCGTCCCTGGTGAGGTTTTCCACCAGCAGATCGGCAAGCATTTCCGGGGTGGCCCGTACTCCGATATCCACCGCCGCCTCACGCGGCAGCTTCCTGATCACAAAGACCAAGGCGCAGAGCCGTGATTTCAACCGGCCGTTTTCAGTGGTGTCATCCTGTTGGCGGATAATTTCATCGATCTCCCGGAGCAGCACACCGCTCTGCAGCAGGTTGGGGGAAATTTCATCAAACAGAAAGTCAGCCGCCACCACGGTGCCCAGCGGCGCGTCCGCTGTTTTCCTGATGGCATCGTAGACTATGCGGAGCTGGGTGCGAAGCTGCCCGGCGGTGCCGGCCTTGTCCACCGCCCGCAGGGTGTTTTCCCAGAAGCGCCGGCGGACCGGCAGCAGGGGATAGTCCTCCACCAGGATGGCCCTGTCTTCGGAACGGGGGCCGATTTTTGACTCCTTGAGCTGGCGGTCTATCTCACCGGCATTGCTGTCCAGGCATTTTTTCACATCGTTGATGCGGTCCGCACGCTTGGCAAGCACGACACGGCGGATCACGGTTTCCACATCATGGTCGGAGAGTTCGATATTGACCGTGAACCGGCCCTGCAATCTCTGTAAGGCAGGAGTGCCGGAAAGAGCTGTCTGCCCTGTTCCAACAAAAAGAAGATTGGCGCCGAATCGCTTGCTGCAGGCCTCCACCACCTCCTGAACAATATAGGAACGGTTCGTATCGTCCCCTATATACTGCTGGATCTCGTCAAGAATGATGACGCTGCAGGGGAGTTTGCCGTCTGGAGCCAGGGCGTCCTGCATGGCCTGGACAAACTCTTCCGTGCTGATATCCTTCGGTTTTGGAAACTGGGCGCGGAGGGCGCCCTTGGCCTCTTTTTCATCCGCAGCGAAATTGGAATCAGCGGAAAGCAGGGCCTTGGCAATGACCGGGCTGACATAGAGATCATTCAGCTCCTTGCGGAAATCGCGGCCTGCCGCCTCGACCTCGGCGTAGACCTGGTCATAGAGACCGTTTTTCCTGAGCCAGATGCAGAAACGGGCCTGGGGATAGCTTTCCGGCAGGCCGGCAGAGCGAAATACAATACCAAGGAGCGACAAACGGACCGAGTCACCCGCCCCTGCTCCAAGGGTGCCGGATGCGGCATGCAGACCGTTATAACGTTTACCAAGGGTAGATATTTCAGTGAGATGGTCCTTCACTTCCTCGGGAAGGCGGGCAAGACCCCGCGCCGTGGCCCCATCTTCCGGAAAGGTGTAGTCGATCCAGAGATGATGCAGCATCTTGGCGAGATGGGATTTGCCGCTGCCAAAGAAGCCGCTGATCCAGGCGGCCGGCTGCTCGGGCTGACCAGTGTTGCTGACGTAAGTATCAAGGATACGGGCAAGCCCCCGCTTGTACTCTCCTTCGCAGACGAAATGCTCAAGCTCGAAACGCAGGGTCCGACGTTCCTCTCTGGTCAGGACATCGGTCATGGCGACAACGCCATTGTTGAGCAGGGTGATCTTGTCGGGATCTCGCTGATAGATATCGCGGTTTTTCATCGGGCCTTTTCTCCAGGAGGGGTGTCAAAAAATGAATGTGCTATGTGATTGAAATCTCCTCGTGCAAGGTAATTGGGACTGCGTGATAGTTCCACCCGTCCCGGGCATCCAGCAAACGATAGTTGGCATTCTCAAATTCTCCGGGGAAAAATACCACCAGGCGGCCCCGAATAGTATTCTCGACCCTGGACATGATCTCGGAAACCCGTACAAAGCCAAACAGGGAGGCGATGCCGAACACCCCGACAACCGTCTGGCTGTCTACGTCAGGGGCGGTGAGCGCCTCCTGGATTATTCCGACAACATATTCGAGAAAATCTTCTTCCAGTTTCAGCTCAAGATCTTCCGGTGATTCAAAATAACTGTCACGATAATCGATACCGGACATCCAGCGCGAGAATGTGTCAACTAGATTAATTTCTTTCCATGTATGCCCCGCCTCCACGGTTGCCATGGCAAAAAGCTCCTTGCGATTTGCGAGCCTTCGCTCATCGGTCTTGCCATACACAACGAAGATGGCCCGCTGGGCGCCGGCCAGTCCCTTCTGCCATGGCAGCGACACATAACGGCCATACCGCTCAGCCAGTTTTTCAATCCGCCCCATACAAAAGCTCCTTGTCAGCCCCGGTAAGTAATTGGGGGAAAGAAATATCAATAAGTGAACCGGACTGCTTGATGTCCAACAGCCCTAAACGCTTTGCATCGTCAGCGCGCTCCCGCGCTTCAAGCTCATCAAGATCCAGCACCTTTGCCCAGGGACAACTGAAAAGATTCTGCCCGCGAACACCTTGCAGATATCCGAGCAGAAATGCATAGGCCAAGGCAGCAGGCGTTGCCCGGATCTGCTGGCGGAATTTTCTCGCCCGTCCTTGCAAATGCCCGGACTGGGTCCAGGATGAAGAGGCGTTTCGCACTATCTTGTCCAGAATGGAATTTTTAAAACGGGTGCCAGTCCCTTCTTCAAGGGCGTCTGTCATATCCTGACGGGCAAATTCCTTACCGATTGGGGTATGAAGAACAGACGCCGCAGTCATGCGAAGAAGAGGGTCGCGGGCCAGGGCAAGCAGGAGAGCCAGCTGCGGTCGGCTTTTTGGATTAACGTCCCACAGGTCCCGCATGATGCGAAACAACGGGACGCCAGGATCAAGGGCATAGAGTTCACTGAGCCGCTGTAGGGAAAGCTTTCTGGTGGAGAGTGTCTTCTTGCCCAGGCAGTTATCCTCAAGCGCTGCTTTCTCATAATCCAGACGTTCTCTGTTTCCTGGAACTGCATCAAGAAGAGATTGCAGCTCTTCAAACATTATGGTGCGGCTTGACTGGGTGCCCTTGTCTCCAAAGCGGAAGCCTAAACGTACCGAGGAAGAGTGGGTGTCGGAAGTAAAAAGAGAGGCGAACATGTTTTGCCTTATCTGTTTTCTATGTTCTCGCCGGCCAGTTTGCCGGCGAACTTTCCTTATTTTAATAACGCCAAACATTCTTGTCAAGCGAGCACAAAAATTTTCTGTAAATATATCTTGTTAATGCATGAGCACCTCTTTTTACGGGGAAACCACTTTAAATTTAATCCCGGGCCGCGCCAAAGAAGCGCAGGAGCATCAGAAGAGATTGTCAGTATTTTATGCCGGGCGGCACTGCTGCTGTCTCTCTTTGGCTTGATCATTGTTTTTCCTTTGCCCGGTCTGTTTATGGCTCCTTTGTTTGTTTTTATATTTTGTGCTATATATAGCCCTTAATTCAACTTAAGGGGTTAAATATGTCGCCAAGGCACCGAATCCAAGAGAGTCTCCCGCCCGAGGTCTCCACAATCATCTCACAACTGGGGGAGCGGATCAGAATTGCCAGGAAACGGCGGGCCATCACCATGGAAGACATGGCTTCCCGCATGTTCGTTACCAGAAAGACTCTGGCCCGTTTGGAAAACGGCGACCCCGGTGTGTCACTCGCGGTGTTTACCTCAGCTCTCTGGGTGCTGGGACTTGAGAAAGACTTGCTTGAAATCGCCGGGCCTGAACATGATAGAGTTGGAATTTACCGGGAACAACAGCGTCTGCCGGAGAGGGTACGCTCATCAGGAAACAAGGATGAGCTGGATTTTTAACCCCGGAGTGAAGAATGGCACAGAGAAAAAGCACTGTATTTATATATCTGCCCAACGAGACAGTGGCGGTTCCCACCGGCTTGTTCTCCCACGATGCGGATGCGGGCATCGGGAGTTTTTCGTATGGCCGGAGGTACATGGAGCGCGTCAACGCCCTGCCGGTGGACCCCATCGCCTTACCTCTCGGACCGAGTCCCCGAGAGGTGATAACTAACGGAGGAATCTATGGAGCGTTTCGTGACGCCTCTCCGGATTACTGGGGAAGATTGATCATTGCCATACAGGCCAAGGTTCCGCCGGAAGCCATTTCCGAAATTGATTTTCTTTCGGATGATCTTCAACATCCTCGTTCGGAACAGCGATGACCACCCACGGAACCACGGCTTTCTGGTCAATGATCGGGCAAAAATGTCCATCTCTCCTGTCTATGACATCGTCCCCTCACCGGCCCACCCTGGTGTGGGCACGGATTTTCGACTGGCAATGGCGGTCGGAAAGAGCGGAAGAGAAGCAACCCTTGAAAATGGGTTGAGCCGAGCCGAACGGTTTGGTCTGGTCAAGGGAGAGGCGCGGGTGATTGTCGAAGAGGTTTTTGAAACTGTTCGAACCTGGCGCGGAGTTTTTGAAGAATGCGGCGTCGCTGGCCGCGAAATAGATCTTTTGGGGCCATCATTTTCCCGTCAGGAAACCGTTTTTATCAATTCCGGGACGCGCCAAAGAAGCGCAGGAGCATTAAAAATAGGTTGATGAAGTCGAGGTAAAGGGTGAGCGCCCCCATGATCACCCCCTTGCGGATCACGGCCTCACCGCTGTCCATGATCCCGCTGGCGCCGATCTGGTTGATTTTCTGTACGTCATAGGCGGTCAGACCGGTAAAGACGATCACCCCGATGGCGGAAATCACCCAGGACATCATTGAGCTGCCGATAAAGATGTTCACCACCGAGGCGATGATGATGCCGATCAAGCCCATGAAGAGAAAAGAGCCCCAGCTGCTCAGGTCCTTTTTGGTGACAAAGCCGTAAATCGCCATGGTGCCGAACATGCCGGCGGTGATGAAAAAGGTGGAGGCCACCGAGGTTGCGGTATAGGCAAGGAGCACCGCGGACATGGTGATGCCGTTTAACACCGAGTAGCCGACAAAGAGGCCGGTGGCGGTCTGGGCGGACAGCTTCCGGATCCGGGCCGAGAGATAGATCACCATGCCCAGTTCGCCGATGATCAGACCATAGAAAACCATCTTGTTGCCGAAGATCAGCTGCAGGGCGGTCTGGGAATTGACGGTGAGAAAGGCGGTAATACCGGTCAGCCCGAGGCCGATGGCCATCCAGTTGAACACCTTGGCCAGGAAGATGGTGGCTGCCGCGTCGTCCCGGACCTGGGGAAAAGCAGTGGCGCGGTTGTTGGAATTCAGGTCATACATCGCTGGGAAATCCTCCTGTTTCTGTTTTGAAGAACTACGTTCAGTCGCTCTATTTACCCGGAATAACCTCCGGAGACAAGGAATTCGTAAACATTCAGTAAACCCCCTCCTGTCGGGAAAGGGGTTTTCTTCTACCAACGGCCGCTCCATTGAGAAGGGCCGGCTGTTCATAAACAGGCTATCAAGCAGGAACTCGCTTCGCCGCGGCGGCG